>DASPIF010000170.1:0-21898 GCA_035629255.1 Actinomycetota bacterium
GGACGCCGCAGCACTCCGCCGGCAGCCGCTGGGCGTCGGGCAAGGACCTCTCGTTCGTGCCGCTGCGTCCCGAGCGCGTGGTCGAGATCCGCTACGACCACATGGAGGGCGATCGCCTCCGGCACACGGGTCAGTTCGTCCGGTGGCGCCCGGACCGCGATCCTGGGTCGTGCACGTACGAGCAGCTCGAGGAGCCGGTGACGTACGACCTCGGCGAGATCCTCGGCTCGGGGAAGAAGCGGCGTCGCCGCTCGGGCTGATGCGGTACGTCGCGCTGCTCCGAGGCATCAACGTCGGCGGCAAGAACCTCATCAGGATGACCGACCTGAAGGCGAGCTTCGAGTCGCACGGCTTCGAGGACGTCTCGACCTACATCCAGAGCGGCAACGTCCTGTTCCAGGCGCCGCGCGAGTCGTCTCGAGCCCTGACCCTCCGGATCGAGACGCTGCTGACGGCGACGTTCGGGACGGCCGCGACCGTCGTCGTCCGGAGCCACTCGCAGCTGCGATCGGTCGTCGAGAGCGCGCCTCGCGGGTTCGGCGGACGGCCGCGGCAGTACCGGTACGACGTGGTGTTCCTGAAGGAACCGGTGACGGCGAGCGCTGCGGTCGCGACGATCAGGACGAAGCCTGAGGTGGACCAGGTATGGGTCGGACGAGGCGTCCTGTACTTCGCACGCCTGGAGGCCAGGGCGACGCAGAGCCGGCTGAACTCGATCGTCGCGTCGCCGATCTATCCGAGCATCACGATCCGCAACTGGAACACGACGACGAAGCTTCTCGCCCTGATGGACGCGGCCGCCGCTGACGCCTCGAAGAGAGAGGGTTCCGGACACCGGATGCGGGGGAAGCGTGTCGGAGAAGGCCGCGCGGACGCAACGCCGCGCCGGACGAAGGGATCGCCATGAACATCGTGTGGATCGTGCTCGTCGTGCTCGTCGTGCTCGCCCTCGTGTACTTCCTGCGCGGCCGAAGCGTCTGACGCTCCGAACATCCGCATCGCGCACGGGCTCGGACCCTCGGTCCAGCCTGATGCGTCCCCAGCGACATTCAAGGGCGGTCGCGCGGAACCCGACGCCTACCTCATGCGGTACTCGAGGTGATGTGGGTCGCCGCGTTCGTAGCTGGGGTGGCGTCGGCGATCGTGTACTGGCGTCGACACCGGGCCGCCGGTGAGCGTCAGCGCCGGCTGATGCACCTCTGCGAGCGCGCCGGGCTAGCGTTCGCGCCGATGGATCTCGCGCCGGACACGGCCTGGCTGCCCTTCCCGATCTTCGGGCATCTCCGCAGGGGGACCGAGAACGTCGTCTGGGACCGCGCGCGCGGTCCGGAGATCCGCGTGTTCGACCTGTGGTACGCGGATCCGAAGGACGAGCAGGCGATCGCCCCGATCGAGCGCCGCACGTGTGCGGTCGTGCCGCTCGCGGCGTCCTGCCCCCGTCTGCGGATCGCGCCGCGCGATCTCGCCGATGGCGCGCGCGCGCTGCTCGGTCTGCGTGAGGTGCGTTTGGAGCTCGAAGCCTTCAACCGACGGTTCGTCGTCGAGAGCGAGGACGAGCGGTTCGCGATTGCATTCCTCGAGCAGCGGATGATGGAGGGACTGCTCGCCCTCCCGCCCACGGTCACCGCCGAGGTCAACGAGCACGTGCTGCTCCTCAGCGCGCCAACGCTGCCCGCCGAACAGGTCCTGCGTCTCTTCGATGCGGCGGTCGAGCTCCACGAGCGGATCCCGCGGTCGCTCGGCAGCCTGTTCCCGCCGCGGCCACAGCGCGCGCCGTTCGAGGAGCGCTGGCTGCACGGGAGCTGGACCCCCGATCCGACCGGCACGGGGGGTGCCTGACCCGGTCGTCGTCTCTAGAGGAGCCGGTCCGCCTCCTCGAACAACCGGTCCATGATGCGCGAGAGCGGCCACCCCCGGTCCCACCGCCAGTCGCCGTTCGCGAGCGTGATCACGCCGGTGCCGTCCGTCGGACGGAAGTACATCTGCGTCGCGACCCCCGAGTCGCCACCGTCGTGGCCCCAATAGCGCTCGCCGTGCCGGTGCAGGACGTACCAGATCAGGCCCTGGCCGGCGTACTCGGTCGGGATCTGGCTCGAACGCATCTCGCGGACCGATGACTCGGCGAGGATCCGCGCGCCGCCGAGCTCGCCGCCTCGGACGAACGCGATCAGGAACCGCGAGAGCGACACGGCGCTCGACCGCAGCTGTCCGTCTGGGTAGTCGGGGTAGCCGTACTGCCCGTACGCGCGGAACCGGCCGCGCGTCCGGTCCCAGCCGTACGGCATCGCGACGTCGTCGCGCCGCATCCCACGGAAGTGCCAGCTCGTCTCGTCCATCCTGAGCGGCTCGAAGATGCGCCGGTCGCACCACCGGTCGAACGGGATGCCGGACGCAGCTTCGACGGCGTACGCGGCGAGCGCGACCGCCACGTTGCTGTAGCGGTAGCGCCGGCCGGGTCGGCTCGAGAGCCAGCTCGCGTTGCGGCCGTACCACCGGGCCCCCGGCGTGAAGTACCGCTCGAGGAAGTCGCCGAGCGCGACCGGCGAGTCGCCCTCGACGTAGAGCCGGTCGAGCACGTCCCAGTCGTCGGCGATCGTCGACGTGTGCGTCAGCAGCATCCGCACCGTGACCGGCGTGTCTCCGAACTCGGGGTTGCGGACGCGGAAACCGACGAGGTCCTCGACGTCCTGGTCGAGGTCGAGCAGACCGCGCTCGGCGGCCTGCATCACCGCGACGCCGACGAAGGTCTTCGAGATCGACGCGAGCATGAACTCGGTGTTGCGCGTCGCGCGGCGCCGATGCGCGAGGTTCGCCCAGCCGTACGCGCGGTACCACGTCGCACCGTTCGGTCGCACGACGGCGACCGCGAGGCCCGGCAGGCGCCCTGCCTCCATCTCGGCTCGCACGTACGTGTCCAGATCGGCCGACCGCGCTCGGGCCGAGGGGACGAACGCGAAGCTCGCGACGACACCGCCCGCGAGGAGCGCCTCGCGTCGAGAGAGCCTGTCCATGCGATCCACCGCGTCATCTTGCCCCGGCGGCGCGGCGACGCGGGATTGACATATACCGATATGGGCATCTATCTTCGACGCCATGGCGCGGGCGGCGACGACGGCGGACGCGTTCAACGCGGTGGCCGAGCCCCGGCGACGGCAGATCCTGGACGTGCTCGCCGACGGTGAGCGGTCGGTGAACGACCTCACCGAGGCGCTCGGCCTCGGGCAGCCTCAGGTCTCCAAGCACCTCCGCGTGCTGCGCGAGGTCGATCTGGTGGCGGTCCGCGAGCAGGGGCGGCAGCGGTTCTACCGGCTTCGAGGCCGCTCGCTGAAGCCCATCCACGACTGGGTGAAGCGCTACGAGGGCGCGTGGAACGAGCGCTTCGACCGGCTGGACGAGGTGTTGGAGGAGCTCAAGGAGGAGGAGAGGGATGGACACGATGACGCATAGCGGTAAGGCGAGGGTCGAGCTGCCGACCGAGACGCAGATCCTGATCACCCGAACGTTCGACGCGCCGGCGCATCTCGTGTATCGCGCGTACACCGAGCCCGATCTCGTGAGGCGCTGGTGGAGCGGCGAGCGCGGCGAGGTCACGAGCGTCGAGGCCGACCTCCGCGAGGGCGGGACGTGGCGCTACGTGATGGTCGCGAACGAGGGGTTCGAGGTCGCGTTCCACGGGACGTACCGCGAGATCGTCCCGAACCAGCGCATCGTCTCGACGGAGCTCTACGAAGGCGTGCCGGACGTCACCGAGGACGACGCCACCGTCAACACGATGACGTTCACCGAGGTCGACGGGCGGACGACGCTCACGATCCTGGTCGAGTGTCGCACCCGAGAGGTCCGCGACGCGATCATCGAGAGCGGGATGGAGGGCGGGATGCAGGAGGCGTTCGACCGTCTCGAGCAGGTGGCCAGTTCGCTCTCCTGATCTGCGCTCACCCCAGCATCGCGACGGCCCGCCGGCATCACGCCCGGCGGGCCGTCGGCGTCTCAGGACGTTGCGTCGTCGGTCGGACGCGCGGGGAGGTGCTGCACGGCTCGGGTCATCCTCCGGATCGCCTCCCGCTGTTTCCGCTCGTCGGCCTCGAGGCCGTCCCAGAAGTCGACCTCATGACGGGTCCTTCGCGCCCAGGCCTGGAGGGCCGTCGCGAGCGACACGAGATGGTCGACCACGAGCGCACGGACGGGCGCGTCGCCCTGGAGGGGGTGCCGGCCCTCCGCGTACATCGTGGCGACCTCGCGCGCGTCGGCGAGGATCGCCGCCGCGGTCGCGTCGACGCCTTCGACGGCGCGCAGCAGTTGGTCCTTCGTGCCGAAGCCCGCGAGGTGCACGCGCAGCAAGGCCTCCGAGTGATAGGCGAACGTGGTCGCCTCCGTCGCGAGCCACGACGCCAGCGCGGCTCGCCCCGCGTCGGTGGCCGCGTACGTCGTGCGGTTGCGGGCGCCGGACCGCTCGGTCGTAGCGATGGCGAGACCCGCCTCCACGAGCTTGCGGGCCTCGTCGTAGATCCGGCTCTCGGCCCGCGGCCAGAACCAGTGCAGCGAGCGCCGCAGGCTCCGCGTCAGCTCGTACGCGCTCCACGGTCGGAGCGCGATGTGTCCGAGGAGCGCGTACGCGGTCGAGTTGAGCTCGGGCGCCATCGGTCAGGCAGCATACTCCTAACAGGAGTATGCGAAGGATGAACCTGGCCGAGCGTGCGCAGGTGGTGGTCCATGACGGCTCGTGAGGGTGCCTAGCCGAGGCGCGCCGCGCGGAGCGAGAGGTAGCGCCGCTCGGGGACGCTCGCGGCTTTCCTCGCCGCCGCCCGGTACGCATCGCGGGCGGCGTCCGTCCGCCCCGCCATCTCGAGCAGGTGCGCGCGGACGGCGTCGAGCCGGTGCGAGCGCTCGAGGCGCCGCTCGGTGTCGAGGCGTTCGAGGATCTCCAGCCCTTCGCTCGGCCCGCGCACCATCGCGACCGCGACCGCCCGGTTGAGGGCGACGACGGGCCCCGGGGCCACGTGCTCGAGGACGTCGTACAGCGCGAGGATCCGCGGCCAATCGGTCGCGTCGGCATCCGAGGCCTCGTCGTGCAGCGTCGCGATCGCGGCCTGGATCCGGTACGGGCCGATCGCCTTCCCGGCCGTGGCCTCGAGCATCGTGCGCGCCTCGACGATCAGCGCGGCATCCCACCGCGAACGGTCCTGCTCGGCGAGGGGCACCGGGAGACCGTCCGGGTCCGTCCGCGCCGCGCGCCGCGCCTCGGTGAGGAGCATCAGACCGAGCAGCCCCGTCACCTCGGCCTCGTCGGGGACCAGCTCGTGGAGCAGCCGCGCCAGACGGATCGCCTCCTTCGTCAGGTCCGTGCGTTGGAGCGCGTCACCGGAGCTCGCGGTGTATCCCTCGTTGAAGACCAGGTACAGGACGTGGAGGACGGACGCGAGCCGTTCGTCGCGCTCCGGTTGGGACGGAAGCTCGAACCGCACGTCGCGCGACGCGAGCGTCGCCTTCGCGCGACTGATCCGCTGGGCCATCGTCGCTTCGGGGACGAGGAACGCGCTGGCGATCTCGGCCGTGGTGAGGCCGCCGACGGCACGGAGCGTCAGCGCGATCCGCGACGCCGCGGACAGGGTCGGATGGCAACAAAGGAACACGAGCGTGAGGGTGTCGTCGCGATCGGCCAGCTCGCTCCCGTCGGCGACCTCGAGCGTCGTGACGCGCTCCTCCCTGCGCCGGCGTGCGCTCTCGCTTCGCCACTCGTCGACGAGCCGTCGCGACGCGACCGTCGTGAGCCATCCGCGCGGGTTCTCGGGGATCCCGTCGACCGACCAGCGCCGCGACGCCGAGATCAGCGCCTCCTGGACGGCGTCCTCGCACGCGTCGAAGGACCCGTACCGTCGGACCAGCGTGGCGAGGACCTGCGGCGCGGCCTCTCGGAGCACGGCCTCGACCGGTCGCGGCGTCGCGGGAGGGTGCCTGGTCACCACGCTCGGCGCGTCAACGGTTCCGGCGCCGTGCCGCCCCGGCGTTCTCGCGGAGACGCACCTTCACGACCTTCTTGATCAGCCCGACCGGGTTCCGCTTCCGCGCGTCGAGCCAGATCGTCCCCTTGCTCCGCAGGTAGGGTTCGATCTGCTCGCCAAGGGCTTCGACCACCCCGGGCGTGAAGGGATAGAGGCTGTAATGGTCTCGGAAGGCTGCGTAGTAGACGAGGATCTCCCGAGCCGTCGTCACGGTGCGGTCCTCACTCATCCCGTCGTGCGTTCGTTGCCGCGCCGGTAGTTCCCGGTCGCACGGGCGAGCAGCTGTTGGACGTCTTCCGCAGATGTCGCGGCTTCGATCGCGCGGATCAGTCGCTCGCCGCGAGGTCCGCCGATCGTGGCGACGACGCGACCGCCGCGGCTCACCCGGACCGTCCCGTCCTTCGACACGTGGTGCGTGAACGGGTCGGTCGTGAGCCGGCCGCGACGGTCGCCGGGCATCTCGTCGCTAGGCGGCGTCGGCGGCGCGCTCGAGCTCCGCGACGTCGATCTTGCGCATCTTCAGCATCGCCTGCATCGCCCGCTGCGCGCGTCCCGGGTCACGGTCGCCGAGCAGCTCCATCAAGCGGTCGGGGACGATCTGCCACGAGAGCCCGTAGCGGTCCTTCAGCCATCCGCACATGCTCTCTTCACCCTCGGCGGTGAACGCGTCCCAGAAGTGGTCGACCTCTTCCTGCGTCTCGCAGTGGACGAGGAAGGAGACCGACTCGTTGAACGTGAACTGCGGACCGCCGTTCAGCGCGACGAACGTGAGCCCGTCGAGCTCGAACTCGACGATCATGACCGCGCCATCCTCGCCGGTGCGCGAGACGTTCGTGATGCGGGTGTCGCCCTTCGGGTCGCCAGGGCGAGCGCGGAACACCTCGACGTAGTGCTCGGCCGCCTGTTCGGCCTGCCCGTCGAACCACAGGTACGGGTTGATCTTCTGCATCTCGAGACTCCTCTCGGGAGTTGCACCGCGGTGCGGTGATCAGACCTCGGGCGGCGCGTCGGCGACCTGACGGACCTCGACGGGCTCGCCGGTGAACGCGACGCACTTCGCTGCGATCTCGAGCGCGCGCTCCTGCGAGCACTCGACGATCCACCAGCCTGCGAGCGACTCCTTCGCCTCGGCGAACGGGCCGTCGGTCGGCACCGGCGCGCCGTCGACGAGGCGGACCGTCTTCGCCTCGCTCGGGTCGACCAGGCCCTCGCCACCGATGAACTCACCCGCGTCGCGGATCTCCTGGTCGATCGTCCCCATGAACGCGATCATCTCGCGGATCCACTCCGGGGTCCGGGTCTCGAACATCGTGTTCTGGTCCCCGAACATCATGATGATGTGCTTCATCCCGACCGCTCCTTCCGAGCGCCCCCCGCGGGCGCTCTCACCCTAGGGTCGGAGCCGACGAGGCGTTCTCGACATGCAGACGGGAGATGAGCTGTGTCCCCGCGAGCGGACCCGCGTCGGCGAGTCGAGACGACGTTACGAGTAGAACTCGATGATGAGTCGCTCGTCGACCGGAACGGGCAGCGGGATCTCGCCGCGCTCGGGATAGCGGGAGAGCGTGCCCTGGAGCTGGTCCTTGTTCCGGTACAGGTACGGTGGCGGGTCCGCGGTGAGCTCGAGGGCCTCGCGCACGTACACGAAGTTCTTGGCCTTGTCCGAGAGCTCGATCGTGTCCTCGGGACGGACCTGGGCGCTCGGGACGTCGACGCGCCGGCCGTTGACCTGCACGTGTCCGTGGCTGACGAGCTGGCGGGCCTGGCGCTGGCTGAGCGCGAACCCCAGCCGGAGGATCACCGCGTCGAGCCGCGTCTCGAGCTGGCGGATCATCTCCTCGCCGGTGACACCGGTCTTGCGGCTGGCCTTCTCGTAATAGGCGCGCATCTGGCGCTCGCCGACGCCGTAGATCGCGCGAAGCTTCTGCTTCTCGAGCAGTCGGACCTGGTACTCCGAGATCCGCTTGCGGCCACGACCGTGCTGGCCCGGTGGGTAGGGTCGCTTGCTGGCCGGGCAGTTCGGGCGCCCACACAGGGGTTGCCCGACCCGGCGGCACATGCGATGGCGTGGTCCGACCTTGTCCATAGAAGCGGTGACCCAGCGTACCAATCGCCAGTTGAACCGGCATCGACAGCAGGGTCGATAGCCTCGGCACCGCGATGGACATCACCGATCGTGTCGTCGGGAGCTGCCTCGGGCTCGCGCTCGGGGACGCGCTCGGCGCCCCGTTCGAGTTCCTGCGGGGCCGCAACGTCCCGGATCCGCTGCCCGCGCTCGAGCGGCCGTGGCTCGACCAGCCCCCCGGGTCGACGACCGACGACACGGCGATGGCGCGCAACCTGGTGCGCTCGCTCGCCGAGCGCGGCGGCTTCGACCCGCAGGATCTCGTCGCGCGGCACCTCGAGTGGTGGCGGGGCGACCCGCCCGACGTCGGGACGCTCACGGGACGGGTCCTCCGACGGATCGACGCAGGCATGCCCGCCGAGAACGCGGCACGCGCGACCTGGGAGGAACGCGGTCCCGAGGTCTCCGCCGGCAACGGCTCGGTGATGTACTGCGCGCCGCTCGGGCTCGCCTTCGCGAACCGACCGGACGAGCTGTTCGCGCTCGCGCCGGCGTTGAGCGCGCTCACGCACTTCGACGAGCGTTGCAAGACATCGGTTCTCGCGATCGCGCTCACGGTGGCGTCGCTGGTCCGAGGCGAGGAGGGTGAGCTCGCGGCGCGCGCCGGGGTCGACGCGGTCCTGGACCGCGAGGGCGGTGAGGAGCTCGAGTTCCTGGTCGACGCCGCCGGCTCGAAGCGCCAGATCGACGGGCCGGATCAGGGCTTCTGTCTGTTCACAACCGGTATCGCGCTCCAGGCGCTCGTGCGTGGCGGCGACGCCGAGACCGAGCTGCGCCGCGTCGTCGGTCTCGGCGGCGACACCGACACCAATGCCGCGGTCGCCGGTGCCCTCCTCGGTGCCCGCGACGGTGTGTCCGGCCTGCCGTCGGTGTGGCTCGGTCGCCTCCGCGACCGTGACGCGATCGAGAGCGAGGCTCGCGAGCTCGTCGCGCTCGCTCAGCGCGACGGCGCGTAGAAGCCGTCGAGGTAGTCGCGGAGCATCCGGTCTGCGCCGAACGCGGGACCCAGCGTGCGGAGCGAGTGCTTCACCATCCGGACCCACCGCCGGGGGACGCCCTCGTCGTCGCGCTCGTGGAACATCGGCAACAGTTCGTGCTCGATCTTGTCGAAGAGCTCGCCGGCATCGCGATCGTCCTGCGCGTCCTGGTCGTCCCACCTCGTGCCGTCGCCGACGGACCAGCCGTTGCCGCCGTCGAACGCCTCGGCCCACCAGCCGTCGAGCACCGACAGGTTGAGTCCGCCGTTCAGGGCCGCCTTCATGCCGCTCGTCCCGCTGGCTTCCATCGGCGGGCGAGGCAGGTTCACCCAGACGTCGCACCCGGCGACGAGCCGGGCGGCGACGCCCATGTCGTAGTCCTCGAGGAACGCGATCCGAGGCGCCACGTTCGGCGCCCACGGCATCCGGATCAGCTCGGCGAGGCGCGCCTTGGCCTCGGAGTCGCGCGGGTGCGCCTTGCCCGCGATCACGATCTGGATGCTGTCGTCCTTGCCGAGCAGCGACTCGAGCCGGCCGGGGTCGCGGAACAGCAGGTGCAGGCGCTTGTAGGTCGCGACGCGACGCGCGAACCCGAGCGTGAGCCGATCCGGGTGGAACGCCTCGGCGACGGCCTCGACGGCCACCGTGTCCTCGTAGCGGCCGAGCCTCGCGGCGGCGTCGGCCTCGCGCACGTAGTCGACGAGCTCGGTCCGAAGGTGCTGCCGCGTCGTCCACAGCTCGCGGTCCGTGATCTCGTCGATCGCCTCCCACGTGGCGGGGTCGCTCGCGCGCTCGACCCACCCTTGGCCGAACGAGCGGTCGAGCAGGTCGCGCATCAGCCGGGTCATCCACGTCCCCACGTGCACCCCGTTCGTGACGTGCCCGATCGGGACGTCGTCGTCGCCGACGACGTCGTAGATCGGACGCCACATCTCGCGAGCGACGTGACCGTGGAGGCGGCTGACCGCGTTCGCGCGCGAGGACGCGCGGAGCGCGAGCGATGTCATGCCGATCTGGTCGTCCATCCCCGCGGAGCCGAGGCGCCGCAGGCGCTCGGCGTCGACGCGGTCGCCGAGGACCTCGAGCACCAACGACGCGTCGTACGTCTCGTTGCCCGCGGGGACCGGCGTGTGCGTCGTGAAGATCGTCTTCGCGATCGCGCGGCCCAGCGCCTCGTCGAGGTCCTGACCGTCGGCGGCCTCGGCGTTGGCAAGCTCGAACGGGGCGAACGCGCCGTGCCCCTCGTTGATGTGGACGCGCGACGGCTCGATCCCGAGCGCCCGGAGGACCCGCATCCCACCGACGCCGAGCAGCGCGTACTGCTCGAGCCGCGCGGTCCGGTCGCCGACGTACAGGCGGGCGGTGATCCACCGGTCCGCGGTCGAGTTGTCGTTGCGGTTCGCGTCCATCAGGAACAGCGGGACCCGGCCGACCTGCACCCGCCAGACCTGCACTCGCACGTCCCGGCCGCGGATCGGGACGTCGACGACGAGCGTGCGCCCGTCCCCGTCGGTGACGAGCGTCGCCGGCAACAGGTCCGGCTCGACGTCGATCCAGTAATCATGCTGCCAGCCCGTCGGGTCGAGCCGCTGATGGAACGAGCCCTTCGAGTAGAGGATGCCGACGCCGACCATCGGGACCCGTGCGTCCGAGGCGCCCTTGAGGATGTCGCCGGCGAGGACGCCGAGCCCGCCCTGGTAGATCGGCAGCGAGCGGTGGACGCCGAACTCGGCGCACACGAACGCGACCGGATGATCGGAGGTGACGTCGTCGCGCTCGAGACCCGGCGCCGACAGCTCGGTGTCCGTCACGCTCTCGAGCTGCGCCGCGAGCTCGACGATGCGATCGTCGCGCGCGGCTCGGTGCAGGACCGGAGGCGGCAGCTGGGTCAGCAGCGCGACGGGGTTGCCCCGGGAACGCTCGTACCGCAATGGGTCGATCGAGCGGAACATCTCCTCGCCGCGGGGATCCCACGACCAGCGGTAGTTGTACGCGACGCGGGCGAGCGGCCAGAGCCGCTCGGGGAGGCGGTCGGCCAGCGCGCGGATCGCGCGGGCGAGGTCGCGGGCACCGTCCGTCGACATGGAGCGCCAACCCTACCGATGCACGCTCGAGGCTTCAGGCGTCGCTGCGGCGCACCTGCTCGGCATGGCCGCCGAACCGCGACCGCATCGCGGACAGCACCTTGCTCGCGAACTCGGCCTCGCCGCGGGACTCGAACCGGTCGAACAGCGCCGCCGACAGGACGTGGACCGGCACGCCCTCGTCGATCGCGGCCTCGATCGTCCACCGGCCCTCCCCGGAGTCGGAGACGTACCCGGTGAACGACCCGAGCGAGGGGTCCTCCAGCATCGAGGCCGCGGTCAGGTCGAGCAGCCACGAGGCGACCACGCTCCCGCGTCGCCACACCTCGGCGATCTCGGCGACGTCGAGGTCGTACCGGTAGTACTCGGCGTCGCGGAGCGGCGCGGTCTCGGCGCCCTCCCGACGTTCCGCGGACCCGGCGTCGGCGTTCGCGAGGATGTTGAACCCCTCCGCGTACGCCGCCATGAGCCCGTACTCGATCCCGTTGTGGACCATCTTCACGAAGTGACCGGCGCCCACCGGCCCGCAATGCAGGTACCCGGCCTCGGCGGTCGTGGCGTTCCCGTCGTCCCGTCCCGGCGTTCGCATCGTTGCGTCGACGCCAGGCGCGAGCGCCTCGAAGATCGGCTCGAGCCGATCCACGACCTCGCGCTCGCCGCCGATCATCAGGCAGAACCCGCGTTCGAGCCCGTACACCCCACCGCTCACGCCGACGTCGACGAAGCGAACCCCGCGCACCGCGTAGCGTTTCGCCCGCTCGATGTCGTCGCGGTAGTACGAGTTCCCGCCGTCGATCACGACGTCGCCGTCGCCGAGGAGCTCCGCGGCGTCGTCGGTGGTGGCCTCGGCGAACGCGGCCGGCACCATCACCCAGACGGGGCGCGGCGGCTCGAGACGCTCGACCAGCTCCGGCAGGGACGTGGCGGCGACGGCGCCTTCCTCCGCGAGCGCGGCGATCGCGGCGGGATCGATGTCGTACGCCACGACTTCGTGTCCCGCGCGCATCAGGCGACGGGTCAGGTTCGACCCCATCCGCCCGAGGCCCACCATCCCGAGCTGCACCCTCAGATCACCCCCATCAGCGCATCCATCGTGACACGCGCGACACGCCGGTCGCCCGCTCGAAGCGCCCGGAGGTCGCCGAGCGCCTGCGCGTCGATCAGCGTCCCGAACGAGTACGGCTGTCCCGGGACCGCGACGTCCTGGTCGCGGCCGTCGTCGACGACCTGGAGGAACACGCCGCGGTTCGACCCGCCCTTGTGCAGCTGGCCGGTGGAATGCAGGAACCGCGGTCCGAACCCGACGGTCGTCGCCACGCGGAGGCGGTCGCGCAGGGCGATGCGAGCCTGCTGGAGGCGGTCCTCGGTCTCCGACGTGCGGTCGAGGTACGCCTGGATCGCGACGTAGTCACCCGGCGCGACGAGCCGGAGCGCCGCATCCAGGTCGTCGAACCCACCACGCTCGAGCCCGCCGGCGGCCAGGATCTCCTTCGTCGCGTCCTTGGCCGACTGCACGTCGGGCTGATCGAACGGGTTGATCCCGAGGACGTGTCCGGCCACCGCCGTCGCGAGCTCCCAGCGGAAGAACTCGGCGCCGAGCTGCTCGCGATCGCGGAGCTCGATCCGCAGGGTCGGGTGGCCGGCCGCCTCGAGCGCGTCGACACCGTCGTGTTCGCCGACGACGACGAAGACGCGGTCGTCGGCGTAGACCTCGGGCGGGCCAAGCGGCTCGCCGACGACGGGCACGATGCCCTCGCCCTCCTTCCCGGTCGACTCGGCGACGAGCTGTTCGACCCAGGCGCCGAACGACGCGAGCTCGGGCGGCAGGATCACCGTGAGTTTGTCGCGGCCGGCGAGCGCCGCCTCGCCCATCGCCGCGCCGAGGGCGATCGCCGGGATCTGCGCGGCCGGGACCGTGCGGTCGGACGCACACGCCATCTCCTCCGCACGATCGAGGAGCGCATGCAGGGGCGCACCGACAAGAGCGGCGGGCACGAGCCCGAAGTAGGAGAGCGCGGAGTACCGGCCGCCGAGGTCGGCCGGGTTCTCGAACACCCCCCGGAACGCGCGCTCGCGCGCGGTCTCGCCGAGCGGTGTGCCCGGATCGGTGATCGCGACGAAGCGGTCGCCGTCGGGCGCCAGCGCCCAGAAGTGGGCGAGGTGCGACAGGGTCTCGGTCGTCGTCCCGGACTTGCTGGCGACCACGAACAACGTGCGCGCCAGCTCCAGCTCGTCGGTGATGCGACGGATCGTCGCCGGGTGCGTCGTGTCGAGCACGATCAGCTCGATCGCGCCCTCCGACACACCGAACGTCGAGGCGACGACCTCGGGCGCGAGCGACGAGCCGCCCATCCCCAGGAGAACGGCGGTCTCGAACCCGTCGGCCGCCGCCTGTTTCGCGAACGCCTCGAGCTCGAGGTAGCGCTCGTGCATCAGCTCCGTCACCGTGAGCCAGCCGAGCCGATCCGTGATCTCGGTCGGGTCGTCCTTCCAGACGGAGTGGTCCTTGCGCCAGATCCGCTCGACCACGCGGTCGCGCGCGATCGCGTCGATCCGTCTCCCAACGGCATCCTCGAGCGGCCCGAGCAGCTCGCGACGCCGCACCTGTCCGTCGCGGACGCGCGCGACCTTCTCCTCGATCGTCCCGAGGAGGGCGGCGAAATCATCCGCGAACGATCGGATGCCCTCCTCGAGGACCCGATCCGTGACCGCGGTCAGGTCGATCCCGGCGTCGCGCAGGGCGGCGAACGTCCGATGGGCCTCCTCGACCCCCTGCGCGACGGCGTCCGGACGCACCTCGCCGTGATCGCGGACCGCGTCGATCGTGTTCGTCGGCATCGTGTTGACCGTGTCGCGACCGACGAGCTCTTCGACGTACATCGTGTCGCGGTACGCGGGGTTCTTCGTCGAGGTCGACGCCCAGAGCGGGCGCTGGACGTTCGCACCCGCCGAGCGCAGGCGCTGCCATCGCTCGCCGGAGAACGTCGCGCGGAACCGTTCGTACGCGAGCTTGGCGTTCGCGATCGCGGCGGTCCCGCGCAGCGGCGACGCCTCCGGGAGCATCGGGTCGACGGCGCTGTCGATCCTCGAGACGAAGAACGAGGCGACCGAGCCGATCCGGTCGATCTGCTCGCCGGCGTCCAGACGTCGCTCGAGACCCCGCAGGTACGCGTCGGCGACACGCTCGTAGGCGTCGACCGCGAACAGCAGGGTGACGTTGATGTTGATCCCCTCGGCGACCGCGCGTTCGATGGCGGGGGCGCATGCGGCGGTACCGGGGATCTTGATCATCGCGTTCGGGCGCTCGATCAGCGCGAACAGTCTGCGAGCGGCGTCGAGCGACCCATCCGCATCGAGCGCGAGCCGCGGGTCGATCTCGAAGGAGACGAAGCCGTCGCGGCCCTCGGTCCGCTCGTAGACCGGACGAAGGACGTCGGCGGCCGCCCGGATGTCGGCGATCGCGAGCCGCTCGAAGACGTCGATGGGCTCGTGGCGCTCTCCGTCGGATGCGATCCGGTCGATCTCGTCGTCGTAATCGGTGGAGCCCCCGATCGCCTTGCCGAAGATGCTCGGGTTCGACGTGACGCCGGTGATCGCGTCCTCGTCGATCAGGCGCAGGAGCTCCCCGCTCGAGATCAGCGTCCGCCGGACGTGGTCGAGCCAGGGGCTCTGCCCGGCGGCGGCGAGCTGCTTGAGACCGTTCATCGGCGTTCCTTCCTGGCCGGCATGAGCCGGAAACCTCGGACGGTCGGCGGCCGAGCGGTCTCGCCGTCGACCCGGGCCCCCCGCGGCCACCGTAGACCAGGGGCGGCCGGTCGGGCCTTGCCGGTCTGGTCCCCGCGGACGAGGGTCGCTACACGCCGGCGTCGCACGTGTAACGCTTGTACCGGCGCCACGGACGACCCCTCGTCCGTCGCGACAGGGAGGTCGAGCACGTGGACGAGCTGATCCGGGTCTACGGCGCCAGCTGGTGCCCCGACTGCCGGCGTGCGAAGCGGTTCCTCGGCGATCAGCGGATCGCGTTCGAGTGGCACGACATCGACGTCGATCCCGACGGCGTCCGCATCGTGCAGGAGCGCAACGACGGGAAGAACATCATCCCCACGATCGTGTTCCCCGACGGTTCGCACCTCGCCGAGCCGAGCAACGAGGAGCTCGCGGGCAAGCTCGGGCTCGAGCGGTCGGCCGATCTGCACGTCTACGACCTGATCGTGATCGGGGGCGGACCGGCCGGTCTCACGACGTCGATCTACGCGGCGCGCGAGAACCTGCAGACGCTCGTGATCGACAGCAAGGGTCTCGGCGGGCAGGCCGGGGTGACCGAACGGCTCGACAACTACCCCGGGTTCCCCGACGGCATCGCCGGCGCCGAGCTCGCCGAAAGGATCGTCGAGCAGGCGCGTCGGTACGGGGTGGAGCTGCTCCAGGCGGTCTCCGTCACGCAGATCTCGACCGACGGCGAGCGGATCGACGTCGAGACCGCGACGGGGGAGCACTACCACGCTCGCGCCACGCTGATCGCGACGGGATCGACCTACCGCCGTACGGACGCCGACGGCGAGGAGGAGCTGATCGGCGCCGGGGTGCACTTCTGCGCGACGTGCGACGGCCCCTTCTACACGGGCGCCGCGGAGCTGATGGTCCTCGGTGGTGGGAACAGCGGGCTCGAAGAAGGGTTGTTCCTCACGCAGTTCGTCGACAAGGTCACGATCGTGCAGCGGGCCGACCGGTTGACGGCGAGCAAGCTGCTGCAGGACAAGGTCGAGACGCACGATCGCATGGAGGTCCTCCTGAACACCGAGGTCGTTCGGTTCGTCCCGAAGGATGACGGAAGCGGGAAGCTCGGGACGGTGACGCTGCGGGATGTCACGTCCGGCGAGACGATCGAACGGCATCCGGCCGGGTGCTTCGTGTTCATCGGGCTCGATCCGAACACCGACTTCGTGAAGGGCAGCGTCGACCTGGACGAGCGAGGGCTGATCGTGACGGGGATGGGGCTGATCACGAGCATGCCCGGCGTCTTCGCGGCCGGCGACGTCCGTGCGGGTTCGACGAAGCAGCTCGCGTCGGCGGTCGGAGAAGGTGCCGCCGCGGCGATCGGGATCCGCCAGTACCTCGATGCCCAGGAGTCCTTGCCCGTCCACATGGGGTGACCACGTTGAAGCAGCCGAACGAGATCTTCGAACTGATCATCAAGGCGGACGAGAAGCTCAAGTACGCCACGAGCGGTCGCGAGGACGCGCGTCGCCAGCAGGCGATCGACCTCCTGCGTCAGGCCCGCAGCGCCGCCGAGGAGATCGGGAACGACGCGCTCGTCCGGCAGGTCGACACGCGGCTCGCCGATCTCGGTCGGACGCCGTAGCGCTCGGCTAGCTCGCTCGCCAGGCGCGATAGACGCCGAGGAGCGCCTCGCGGGCGTCGGGCGCGAGGTCCTCCTCGCGGAGCATCCCGGTCAGGCGGATCGTCGTTCGGACCTGCGCGAGGTACCGCGTTCACCCCTCGCACCCGGCGAGGTGCGCCTCGAGGAGGACGCGCTCGTCGTCAGGGAGCGCGCCCTCGAGGTAGTCGGTCAGGAGCTCGACGAGCGTTCGGCAGGTCATCGACGTCGGCGTCGTCACGACGCCGCCTCCGGGTCGAGCGTCCGCTCGAGCGCCCGCCGGACCTTCCCGCGGGCGCGGTGGAGCAGGACCCGTTGATTGGTCTCTCCGATGTCGAGCGCGTTACAGACCTCCTGCGACGTCCATCCGAGGACGTCGCGGAGGCGGATCACCTCGCGCTGGTTCGGCGGCAGCGCGGCGATCGCCTCGCCGATCGTCGCCAGGGTCTCACGCGAGATGAGGCGCTCCTCGGGCACGGTCTCCCACGCGGCGGGCGCGACCGCCCACGCGCCGGGGTCCGCGTGCTCGCGGGACAGGAAGCGTTCGAGCTCCACGACGGGCTCGTCCCCCTCGGCCGACCAGACCGACGAGAACGGCGTGCTCCGAGACTCGCGCACACCGCGCGTCTTCGCGACGTTCGTCACGATCCGAAGGATCCACGTGCGGAGCGAGGATCGCCCCTCGAAGCCCGCGAGGCCTTTGAGGACGCCGACCCACGCCTCCTGCACGACCTCCTCCGCGACGGCCCGCGACGGGACGTACATCCGCGCGATGCGGAGCATCACGGGTTGGTAGCGCTCGACGAGTGTCAGGAACGCGGCCTCGTCGCCCGCGCGGAGCGCCTCGACCAGCGCGAGGTCCCCGTCCGGCGCGTCGATCGGGATCAGCCGGGGCGAGCCGCGCCGACGAAGCTCTCCCAGTACACGGAGACGACGTGCACGGTGCTGCCCGTGTGCGGCGAGTGGATCATCTGCCCGCCGCCGACGTACATCCCGACGTGCGAGATCGGCGAGTAGAAGAAGAGGAGGTCGCCCGGCTGCAGGGCATCGCGGGACACGTGCGGGAGCGAGGAGTACTGCACGGCGGAGGAATGCGGCAGGTAGACCCCGGCGTGCGACCACGCCCACGCGGTGAAGCCGGAACAGTCGAACCCCGTGGAGGGGCTCGAGCCGCCCCACTGGTACGGCGTGCCGATCACCGAGTACGCCGCGTCGAGCACGGCCTGCACGTTGCCGTTCGGGGCGGGCGGTGCCGGGATGTCCGAGGTCGGGGTGCTCGAGGGCGAGGACGGCGACGCGTCCGACGCGGCCGCTTCCGCGGCGGCGGCCGCTCGAGCCGCGGCGACCGCCTCGTGGTACTTCTCGTTGAGCTCGTCATAGAGCGAACGAGCCTGGTCCACGCGCGCCTCGATCTCGTCGCGTTTGGACTCGAGGTCGTCGAGGATCGCCTGGCGTTCGTCGATCGCGGCTCGGAGCTCCTCGGCGGTCCACCGCGCCTGCTGCTTCGCGAGCTCGGCCTCGGTGGCGAGATCGGCGTCGGCCTGCGCCAGGTTGCCGATGAACTCGAGCCGGTCCGAGAAGTCGGAGAGCGACGTCGCATCGAACAGCACGGAGAACTGCGACGTGATGCCCTGGTACGCATGCGACGCGTTCTCGTTCAGGCTCTGCTCGGCGCGGTCGGCGGCGGCCTGCGCACGTGTCGCATCCTGCTGGACGTGCGTGAGCCGCTCCTGCACCTCGTGCAGCTTCAGCCTCGCCTGGTTGTACTCCTCGACCAGGAGCTCGAGGTCTTGATTGAGCGCCTCGAGGCGATCCTTCGCGGCCTGCACCTCGCGCTGGCTCGGAGCGGCGGAGGAGGATGAGGAGAGACCGACGGTCGCCGTGAACACGATCACCACGGCGGTCGCGAGCCGAGCTACGGATCGACCTCGGGGCTTGGTCATCGTCCTCCGGACAGCACGAAGGCTGTCTCCCGACAGCCCGCGGCAAGGCTATCCAGGGCCTGTGGGGGCGTCAAACAACCGTCCCGGGCTCGTCGCGCCCTCTGACCAGCGCGTTCGGTGGATCGGGAGTCGACCGGTGCTCTCGGTCGGGACGGCGGGACTTGAACCCGCGACCTCAGCGTCCCGAACGCTGCGCGCTACCAAACTGCGCCACGTCCCGTGCCCGGCGAGTCTAGCGGGTGGTCTCGGGCATGCCTTCGCGACCCCTGCTCGGAACCGATCGTGAGCCGCGGTCGTCCCACGGCCGTACCATCCGCTCGATCTTCCGAACGATCCACCATCCGAACGGAGGGCCCCCCATGCGCCGCGCGCGTCGCTCGATCGCTCTGCTCTGTCTGTCCGTCGTCCCCCTCACCGCGATCACGAGCCTCCCGGCGTCCGCCGAGGACCCGGCGAGCGCGCGCGTCCTCGCGGCCGCCGACCACATCACCGTCGGGAAGGACCGGCGCGGGTTCGTGTACGTGGACCCCGGGGTGTGGGTCGCGAGCGTGGACGGTGCGCTCGAGCTCCTCGCGACCCGCGCCGACTACGACTCGCCGGTGACGCTCACCCAGACCGACGCCGAGACCGGCGCGGTCGTCCGCACGCTCCCCGCGGATCTGCTCGACGGGTGGTTCGGGCTCCGCGACTTCCTCCACGTCGCGGTCCGCGACGCCGACGGTCGTCTCGTGATGCGGCAGCGGTACACGTTCTGCCCGAATTCCTACGGCCGCTCGCGGCTTTCGGACGACGGCCCGCTCAACGGGCGCTACCCGCAGTTCTGCGGCGGGAACCCCTTCACGCTCGGCAACGTGTACGGGATCGACCACGGGTGGGCGGTGCCCGCCTTCGACGAGTACGGCTACGGCAACACGCTCGCGTTCCGGGCGGACGAGCGGCGGTACCGCGTCGCCGTCTGGATCGACGGCGCGTGGGCCGAGGCGCTCGGCGTCGCGCCGCAGGATCAGCGCGTCGAGGTCGACGTGCGGGTCGTCCGCGGTCACGATCATCACGGTGGAGAGCCGCCGATCCCCGCGGAGTCGGCTGCGGCGCCGTTCGTCGCCGTCCCCGAGACGACGACGCCTCCCGCCGAGACCTTGCCGGACCTGATCGCGCTCCCCGCGTGGGGGATGCAGACGCGCCGCGCGGGCGGCCGCGACCTTCTGGCGTTCAACGCGACGGAGTGGAACGCCGGCCCCGGGACGATGCTGGTCGAGGGCTTCCGCCAGGCGAACGAGCCGCTGATGGACGCCTACCAGTACTTCCTGCGTGACGGCGTCGCGATCGGACGCTCGCCGGCCGGCGGCCTCGAGTTCCACGCCGAGCACGGTCACTGGCACTTCCTCCAGTTCACCGAGTACTCGCTGATCGACGCGACGACCGGCGACGTCCAGCTCTCGGGCAAGCAGTCGTGGTGCCTCGTGAACACCGACGCGATCGACCTCACGCGCCCGAACGCGGCGTGGGCCGGCTTCGGCGGCGACGTGTTCACGCAGTGCGGCTCGCGAGGCGCGATCTGGATCCGCGAGGTCCTCGACGTCGGATGGGGCGACACCTACGGCCAGTACATCCCGGGACAGGCGTTCGACATCACGAACGTCCCGAACGGGCGCTACATCGTCCGGGTCGAGGTCAACCCCGACGATCTCCTCCTCGAGTCCTCGATGACGAACAACGTGACGGACCGCCTGATCCGGATCCGTGGTTCCCGGGGCGCGCGGACGGTGATCGTCGAACCGTGGCACGGCATCGAGGACGACTGCCTCTACTGCTGAGCGGCGCGGGTCAGGACGAGCATCGTCACCTCGGGGCGACACAGGAAGCGGAACGGGGCGTACTTGTTCGTCCCGAGCCCACGCGAGACGTGGACGAGCGCGTCGCCCATCCGGAACAGTCCCGATGCGACGCGCCGTGGGAGCCGCGAGTTCGTGACCAGCGCGCCGACGAACGGCATCCGCACCTGGCCGCCGTGGGTGTGGCCCGCGACCACGAGCTCGTAGCCGCACGCCACGGCCTCGGGGAGCGAGTCGGGGGAATGCATCACGGCGAGCCCGAGCCGCTCGGTCGCGCCGCGGGGGGCGATCCGGACGTCCTGCTTGCGGATGTGCGCGTCGTCGAGCCCGAGCAGCTCGACCGGCAACCCGTCGAGGTCGAGCTCGCGACGCACGTTGGTGAGGTTCGTCCACCCGTCCAGATCGAGGCCGGCGATCAGGTCGCGCGCCCGGCCGCGCTTGGCCGACCGGTGGCGCCGGTTGCTCGGGCCGGCGAGGTACGCGAGCGGGTTGATCGGTCCCGGCACGTAGTAGTCGTTCGACCCGAGCACGTACCAGGACGCGAGGCGCCCTCGCGTCGGTGCGACCGACGTGACCGCGACCTCGACGGCCTCGGGCTCGGCGAGGAAGTCGCCGGTGACGACCGTGATATCGGCGCGCGGGAGCGATCCGAGGAAGCGGGTCTTCCGCTCGTCCCGTCGGACGAAGTGCAGGTCGGACAGGTGGAGGATCGTGAGCTCGGCGGGACCCTCCGTCGGTAGGATGGCGAGCTCGCGACGCACGAGTCGATACGCACGTCGCTCGATGAGGACGCCGTACACGACGCAGAGCGCGCCGGCCGCGAGCACCGCGAGGATCACCCGGACGACCACGAGGCGGAGCATATGGACGGGTCGACGTTGAAGACGCGGATCCACGGTGAGATGACCGATGCGATGAAGGCGGGCGACCGTACGCGGGTCGGGGCCCTCCGGATGCTGTCGGCGTCGATCACGAACCGCGAGAAGGAGCTCCGTCACGAGCTCTCGGACGACGAGGTCCGCGAGGTCGCCGGCCGCGAGGTGAAGAAGCGCACCGAATCGATCGAGGCGTTCGAGGGCGCTGGTCGGACGGAGCTTGCCGAGAAGGAACGCGCCGAGCGGGAGATCCTGAGCGTCTATGCGCCCGCGCAGCTCGACGACGCCGCGGTGGACGCGTTGGTCGACGAGGCGATCGCCTCGACCGGAGCCACCTCGGGCAAGGAGATGGGGAAGGTCATGGGCGCGGTGATGGCCAAGGCAAAGGGCCAGGTCGACGGGAAGGTCGTGCAGGCGAAGGTGCGCGCCCGCCTCGAGGGCTAGACGCGTCGCCGAGGCGTCGGGAACGGGGCCGCACCGCCGCCGTCACCGCCGCCACCACCACCACCACCACCGCCACCACCGTCGGTGGGGCCGGTGGGGCCGGTGCCGGGCTGCCCCGTCGGCCCGGTGGGGTCGGGACCGCCGCCGTTGCCGTTGTTCTCGAACCGACCGACGTCGAGGAACACGACCGTTCCCTCGTCCACGATCTTGTCGCCGTTGCCGATCGGGCTCTGCGCGAC
>DASPIF010000171.1:0-2377 GCA_035629255.1 Actinomycetota bacterium
GCGGTTCGTGCAGGTCTTCCAGGCCGAGCACGGCGTGCCGCCGGGGCCGGGGGCCGTCGAAGGGTGGGATGCCGCGAACCTGCTCGTCGAAGCGATCGCCGCCGCGGGAGCATCGCGTGATGGGCTCGCAGCGTGGATCGCCTCCCGCGCCCGCTTCGAGGGCCTCGGCGGGACGTACGTGTTCGCTCCGAGCGGCGAGCTCGCGGACCCCGCCGACCACACGTTCCGGTATCGCGTCGAGGGTGGCCGATGGATCGACGTCACCGCCGATCGGCCGGTGCGATGAAGCGAAGCGAGGATTGGATTGTCCGACCGTGGAGGGTGCTCTAGCATCGTCCGGCATCGAACCCTCGACACCTCAGGAGAAGAAGACATGAGCCATCGACTCTGGCGATCGGTATTGGTCTTGCTCGCGGTCCTCACGCTCGTCGCCGCCGCGTGCGGTGGGGACGGCGACGACGTCGGAAGTGGGGATGCGACCGGCACGGGCGAGACGAGCGCCGGAGGTGAGACGAGCGCGGGGGGCGAGACCGCAGCCGGCGACGACCTCCTGGCCCGGATCCAAGAAGAAGGCGTCATCCGGGTCTCCACCGATCCGGCGTATCCGCCGCAGTCTTCGCTGAACGAGGAGAGCGGCGAGTACGAGGGGTTCGACATCGATGTCGCGACCGAGATCGCCGACCGGCTGGGCGTCGAGATCGAGTGGCAGACGCCGTCGTGGGGCGCGATCACGTCGGGACGGTGGAGCGACCGCTGGGACATGAGCGTGGGCTCGATGACGGTGACCGAGGAGCGCGCCGAGGTCCTGCACTTCAGCCCCGCCTACTACTACACGCCCGCGTCGGTAGCGGTGCACGAGGACAACACCTCCATCTCGGACGTCGCGACGGACCTGGACGGTGCCACGATCGGCGTCTGCGGCTCCTGTTCGTACGACTTCTACCTGCAGAAGAACCTTCATATCCAGATCCCGGGGTATGACTTCGATTACCAGATCGACGACGCGGACATCCGGACGTACGACACCGATACGACGGCGATCCGCGACCTTTCGCTCGGCGACGGCGTGCGGCTCGACGCCGCGATCTCCGCGACGCCGACGCTCCAGGGCGCGATCGACAGCGGCGAGCCGATCAAGCTCGTAGGAGACCCGTTGTTCTACGAGCCGCTCGCGGTCGCGTTCGACCGGGGTGCATCGCTCGACCCGACCGCGCTCGTCGACGAGGTGAGCGCGATCGTCGAGGAGATGCACGCCGACGGCACCCTCACCGAGCTCTCGATGAAGTGGTACGGCGAGGACCTGACGCAGTCGACGGTCTGAGCGTGCGAGACCGCTCCGTGACATGAGCCAGGCGACGGACACCGTCCGTCGGCCGACGACGCCCCGACGAGGGCTCCGGGATCGCCTGGAGCGTTGGAGCTTCGCCGTCCCGTGGCCGGTCAAGCTCGGGCTCGCCTACGCGGTCATCGCGGCGGCGTTCGTTGCCGCGTTCGCGTTCGTCGGCTTCGATACGGCGTGGATCCGGCAGCACGCGTGGACGATCGTCCGGGAAGGCCTGCCGCTCACGCTGCTGATCTGCTTCGGCGCGATCGCGCTCGCGACCGTCCTCGCCTTGCTGGGCTCGCTGGCCCGTCTCTCGAGGAACCCGCTTGCGTATGCCCTGTCGGGCTTCTACACCTCGTTCTTCCGCGGGACGCCACTCCTCGTCCAGCTCTTCCTGATCTACTTCGGGCTGGCCGAGATGGGCATCCGTCTCGGGGAGAACGGATACGTCTTCCTGCGCGATCTCCTGGTGCTCTCGGTCGTGCCGGCCGGCATCATCGCGCTCGGGCTGAACTACGGCGCGTACATGACCGAGATCTTCCGCGCGGGGATCGAGTCGGTCGGGCACGGCCAGGGCGAGGCCGCAGACGCGTTGGGGATGACGTACCGACAGAAGATGCGCCGGATCATCCTTCCCCAGGCTGTTCGCGTCGTCGTTCCTCCAACCGGCAACGAGTTCATCGCCATGCTCAAAGACTCGGCGCTCGTCTCGACGATCGGCGCGCTCGAGCTGTTCCGCCAAGCGGATCTCCTCGGAAGGCGAGACTTCCGAAGTCTCGAGGCCTACCTCGTCATCGCGGCGGTCTATTGGGTGTTGACGATGGTGTTCTCGTACTTCCAGCGCCGTCTCGAGCGCCGGTTGCGGCGCGGGTACGTGCGGTCCGACGGCGGGGCGTCGCTCGCGTCGGCCACCGCCTCGCAACCGGGGGTGGCCATCGCCGACGACGGGATCCCGCTCGATTGGGCGAAGGGCGGTATGGGGGGTCCGTCCGCGCCGCAGCAGCCGCACGGGGGGATGGGGCCCGGATGAGGGACCGATCGAGCGACCCCGTC
>DASPIF010000172.1:0-7393 GCA_035629255.1 Actinomycetota bacterium
GCCCGTCTCGACGAGATCGGCTGCGAGCCCGAGGTCGAGGCGACGGGTCTCGGGCTCGGTCGCCATCACGATCGCGCTCATGTCGGGGCCCGCGAGCTCGAGCGGTCCGTGACGGAACGCCCCGGCCTCGAACGACTCGGCCATCACGCCCGACTCCTTCAAGACGAGGGCGCCCATCTCGGTCGCGGCGCGCGCCGGGCCACGGCCGGTCAGCGCGATCACGTTCCGCTTCCCGTGCCAGTCCTCGAGGTCGGCGGCGGACGCGGCCGGGTCCTCGAGGAGGCGCTCCGCCGCCAGGGCGGCACCCTCGGCCGCGGTGCGCGTCCGGTCGACCGCGGTGTCCACCGTGTCCCCCGCGAGCAGCCAGGCCAGCCCGGACAACGACGACATGGCGGCCGCGAACGTCATCGTCGACGGCCCCTCCTCTTCGCCGGCCCACGTGTCGAGCCGCACGTCGGCGCGGCGGGCGAGGTCGTTGTCGAGCCCGTTCGTCAGCGAGACGACGAACGGTCGCGCGCGCTGCTTCGCCAGCTCGCTGACGAGCCGCACGATCTCCGCGCTCTCGCCCGACTGGCTGACGATCACGGCGAGCGTCTGCGCGTTGAGGATCGGCCGGCGGAAGTGCAGGAGCTCCGCCGCGTCGACGAGCAGCGCCGCGATCCCGCGCCCGGCGAGATCGTTCACGGCCGGGTAGCACGCGTCGTACGAGCTCCCCATGCCCGTGAACACGATCGTCCGTGACTGACCCGCGGCCTCGCGCACGCGATCGAGGTGGTCGCGCTGGTCGACGAGCGCCGCGGCGGCGCGCCGCATCGCGTCCGGCTGGCCGACGATCTCGGCGAGGAAGCGGTCGAACCCCTCCAGCGATCGCATCCCTCGAGTCTACGGCGCGCTGTGCGAGCCGCCGTACCCAAGGAGCGTCTCGGTACGCCGTGGAGCGACCTGGCAGCCTTCGCGGAGGCGGACGGGAATCGAACCCGCCTGGGAGCTCTCGCCCCCACACCGGTTTTGAAGACCGGGGGGCCCACCAGGCGCCCTGACGCCTCCGCCCCGGAGGATACGGGGCGTCCCGGCATGGCCCGCCGTCAGGTCTCGTCGATCGCGAGGATCTCCCACGCCTCGACCGGGCGCGCGGCGCCCTTGACGGCCAGCGGTTCGAGCGGTCGCGCTTCGACGCGATCCTTCACGAGCGCGTAGGTGCGGAAGCCCACGAGCACACCGCCGGCGTCGGCGTGCGCCTGGAGGCGCGCGGCGATGTTCGCCGCGAACCCGATCGCCTTGTACGCGCGGAGGATGTCGCTGCCGTACATCCCGACGGTGCACCGCCCGGTGTTGATCCCGATGCGGACGCGGAGATCCGCCGGGATGCCGCGATCGCGGACGCGCTCCGAGAGGGCTTCGGCTCGCTCCCGCATCCCGAACGCGGTCTGGATCGCCCACCACGCCTGATCCTGCTCGGCCGCGGACTCGGGGGCGCCGAAGATCACCATCACGGCATCGCCGATGTAGTTGCTCAGCGTCCCCCGGTACGCGACGGCGACGGCCGCCATCTCGCGCAGGTACTCGTTCAGCACCTCGGAGAGCTCCTCGGGCTCGAGCGAGTCCGACAGATCGGTGAACCCGACCATGTCGGCGAACAGCAGCGTGAGCTTGCGCCGTTCGACGCCGTCGGTCGCCGAGAGGTGACCGGCGAGCAGCGCCTCGGCGACCTGCGCCGGGAGGAACCGTTTCAGCTCGCCGGTCCGGACGAGCTCGCCCATCTGCTCCTCGACCCGCGCCTCCAGCTGCGCGTTCAGCCGGGCAACCTCAGCGAGGTGCTCGATCTCGAGGTCTCGGAGGCGCTTCTTGGTCAGTCCCGCGCGGATCCGCGCTCCCAACAGGGTCGGGTCCACCGGTTTGGCGAGGTAGTCGTCCGCGCCGAGCTCGATCCCGCGGACCGCGCTCCCGGTGTCGTCCATCGACGTCACCATGACCACGGGGATGTGCCGGAGGTCGGCATGGGCCTTCACGTGCTCGAGCACGGCGAAGCCGTCCATCTCGGGCATCACGACGTCGAGCAAGACCACGTCGACGGGCTCCGACCGGAGGTGGTCGAGCGCCGAGGGACCGTCGTCGGCGGTCGACACCCTGTGGCCGTCGCGCTCGAGCGCGGCCGTGAGCATCAGGCGCATGACGGGGTCGTCGTCGACGACGAGGATCGACGCGCGGTCGTTCATGTCGATACCAGCTCGCCGCGCCGTGCCCGCAGCTCGGAGGCGACCCGCTCGAGCTCCGTCTCGACCGTCCCGAGCAGTCCGTCGGCGCGATCGAGCGAGCCCTCGGCAGCCGCCGTCTCGAGCTCGCGGGTGAGGGAGGCAAGATCGGTCGCGCCGAACATCGCCGCGTTGCCCTTCAGCGTGTGCGCCTCGCGTCTCGCGTCGTCCGCGTTCCCTTGCTCGAGCGCTGCCCGGAGCGCCGTGACGCGACCGGGGACGCCGGCGAGGAACGTGTCGATCAGCGTGGCGACCGACCCTCGGCCCTCGTCCCCGAGCGACGTGATCAGTTGGTCGATCACCTCCGGGTCGAGCGCGGTCGCGCGGGTCCCCGCGGGCGTCGTGGCCGCTGCGCCTGCGTGACCGACGGCTCCGAGCGCCTTCCGCAGTTCCTCGATGCGGATCGGCTTCGAGAGGTAGTCGTCCATGCCGGCCTCGATGCACAGCTCGCGCTCGCCCTGCATGGCGTTCGCGGTGACGGCGACGATGTATGGCCGCTCCTCGCGCGGCCATCGCCGGTGGATCGAGCGCGTCGCCTCGAGACCGTCCATCTCGGGCATCTCGACGTCCATCAGCACGACGTCGTAGCGCTGCCGTTCGAGCGCCTGGAGCGCCTCGAGCCCGTTGGCCGCGATGTCCGCGCGGTGGCCGATCTTCTGAAGGAGCAGCTGGATCAGTTGCTGGTTCACGTCGTTGTCCTCCGCGACGAGGATCCGCAGCGCGGCGTGAGGGGAGACCGACTCCTCCGCCGAGGGCCGTTGCGGCGCGGCGACGCCTCCGCCGAGCACCGTCGTCAGGGCGTCGAAGAGCTGCGAAGGCTTCACCGGCTTCGTGAGGAAGGCGTCGAACTCCTGCGGGCGCCGTTCGTGGCCGAGCGACGTCAGCATCACGAGCGGCAGCACCGTCGCGTCGCGGTGCTTTCGGATCTCGCGGGCGAGCGCGATGCCGTCCATCTCCGGCATCTGCATGTCGATGATCGCGACGTCGAACGGATCGCCACGCTCGATCCAGCCGAGCGCCTCCCGGGGGTCTGCGGTCTCCCTCGGCAGCATCCGCCACGACTCGCACCTTCGAGCGACGATCAGACGGTTCGTCGCGTTGTCGTCCACGATCAGCGCGCGGCGCCGCTCGAGCTGCACCGCCTCGGTCGTGTCGAACGCCCTCGAAGGGGCCGGCGCAGCCGGGGCCACGAACGTGAAGTGGAACGTCGAGCCCTCGCCTTGCTCGCTGTGGGCCCACATCTCGCCGCCCATCAGATCGGCGAGGCGACGGCTGATCGCGAGCCCGAGCCCCGTTCCGCCGTACCGCCTCGTGGTCGACGTGTCGACCTGGCTGAACGACTCGAAGAGCCGGTCCATCCGGTCGGGCGGGATCCCGATCCCGGTATCGCGGACGCGTACGTGGAGCCGGTGCGCGTCGTCCGCGAGAGGCTCGGCGCCGACCGTGACGACGACCTCGCCGCGTTCGGTGAACTTCACGGCGTTGTTGAGCAGGTTGATCAGGATCTGGCGGACCCTGGTGACGTCGCCGACGAGCGCCTCCGGGGTCTCGGGCTCGAGGTCGTACGCGAGATCCAGGCCCTTCTTCACCGCGCCCGCGGCGACGAGCTCGAGGGCGGACTCCACGCACTCGCGGAGGTCGAACGGCGCGTTCTCGAGGTCGAGCCTGCCGGCCTCGATCTTCGAGAAGTCGAGGATGTCGTTGATCACGTGGAGCAGCGCATCGCCGCTGTTCCGTGTCACCTCGGCGAAGTTGCGTTGCTCGGGAGTGAGGTCGGTATCGAGGAGCAGACCCGTCATGCCGATCACCGCGTTGAGCGGCGTCCGGATCTCGTGGCTCATCGTGGCGAGGAACGCGCTCTTGGCCTCGGTCGCGGCCTCCGCGGCACGCCTGGCGAGCTGGAGCTCGGTGATGTCGTGGTACATCGCGTAGAGCCCGGCGGGCTCGCCCGCGACGGTGACCGCGGCCCCGAACATCTCGACGTCCACCAGGCTGCCGTCCTTCCGGGTGCGCCGGGTGAGGAGGCGGACCGAGTCGCCGGTGATCCCGAGCCCGGTCATCTGACGCGCTTCCTCGCGGATCTCGTCGTTCGCCGCGACGAGGTCGTCGACGTTCCGGCCGATCGCCTCGTCGGCTCGGTAACCGAACAGTCGCTCGGCCGCCGGGTTCCACGAGGTCACGGTGCCGTCGACCTCGAGCAGCGCGATCGCGACCGGGCTGCTCTCGACGAGGGTCTCGTAGTACCGCTTCTGGCGTTGGATCTCGCTGACGTCGTGGTAGATCACGATGTAGCCGATCCGCTCGCCGCTCACGACGACGGGCTCGGAGTACATCTGGACGTCCACGAGCGACCCGTCGTTGCGGGTCCGCTTGGCCGAGGCCTGGACGCGCTCTCCCTGGCTCGCTCGCTCGCTGTTGCGAAGCGCCGCGTCGCGGAGGTCGGGGTGGGCGGCGACGAGATCGTCGAGGTGGATGCCGATCGCCTCGTCGGCCGGATAGCCGAACAGCCGCTCGGCCCCCGGGTTCCAGGACACGACCTTCGAGTCCAGATCCGTCACGATGATCGCGGCGGGGCTGAGCTCGAGGATCGCTTGGAAGTAGCGCTTCTGATGTTGGAGTTCCGAGACATCGTGGTAGAAGACGTGCTTGGCGACGAACTCGCCGCCGACGGAGACGGGCCCGCCGACGATGTCGACGTCAACGAGCGAGCCGTCCTTGCGGGTCCGCTGGGTGACGGCTCGGACCATGCGGCCGGCGTTCGCGTCGCGGTCGAGGGCGTCGGCCTCACCGCGCAGTTGGTCGCGGCCCGCGACGAGGTCGTTGACGTTGCGGCCGATCGCTTCCGCCGCCGTGTACCCGAACAACCGCTCGGCCGCCGGGTTCCACGACGCGACGATGTCGTCGATCCCGGTGGTGACGATCGCCTCGGGGCTGACCTCGAGGAGGGCTTCGAAGAACCTGCGCTGACGGTTCACGTCCGTGATGTCGTGGTAGATCGCGATCGACCCGACGGGCCGGCCGCCGACCACGAGCGGGGCGGCGCGGAGCTCGACGTCGACGACCCCGCCGTCCTTGCGCGTCCGCTGCGTGATGAGTCGGATCTCCTCGTTGGCCTCGACGCGCCGGCGGAGCTCGTCGGCTTCGGACTGGAGCGATCCGGTCGCGGCTACGAGGTCGTGGAGGTCGTGGCCGGTCGCCTCGTCCGAGGTGTAGCCGAACAGACGCTCAGCCGCGGCGTTCCAGGACGCCACCCGGTTGCGGAGGTCGGCGATGACCACGGCGGTGGGGATGATCTCGAGGACCGGTTCGAACCGCAGGACCTCGTGTCGCAGGGCCTCGTCCAGGTCCGCGTCTCCGCCGCCGGTCATGTCGTCCTTCACCGCCACCTGCGTATCCTTCCGCGCCCCTCGACGAGGTGTCCAGCGCGCGGGGTTTTGCCGTCGCCGACCCCGTGCCTATCCCGGGCTTATCCGAGCGCTCCCTAGCGTGGTCTCGGGACGGACGGATGCGAGGAGGTCGACGATGCGGAAGGCGACGGCGATCGTGCTCACCGCCGCGGCGATGTTCGCGAGCGGGGTGGTCCCGGCCGCGGCCAACGAGGACGACGTGATCCAGCGCGGCTCGTGCAGCGGGCGGACCGACTGGAAGCTGAAAGCGAGTCCGGAGGACAGGGGGATCGAGGTCGAGTTCGAGGTCGACCAGAACGTGGTCGGTGACGACTGGCGGGTGCGGATGTTCCAGGACGGCGGGCGGATCTTCTCGGGCGTGCGGAAGACCCGCGGAGCCAGTGGATCCTTCGAGGTCCGGATCGTGGCGGACGACCGTCCCGGAGCCGACCGATTCGTCGGCCGGGCTCGGAACCTGTTGACGGACGAGACCTGCCGCGGCGCCGTCTCGTTCTGAGCGCCGCGCCCGGGGGCGCCGGCCGGCTCTCGGCCGGTGCCCCGCCGGCTCTCGAGGGCGTCTGAAGAGACGCTACGGTCGGGTCGGAGGGTGCCGATACCATCGATGGTATGGAGGCGGCCTTCTTCGACCTCGACAAGACGATCATCTCGCGGTCGTCCTCGCTCGCGCTCTCGCGGCCGATGTACCGAGCAGGCATGGTCACGCGGGGTCAGCTCGTGCGTGGCGCGTACGCCCAGCTCGTGTACGCGCTCGTCGGCGCGGACGAGCGGAAGATGGAGCGTCTCAAAGAGGGGATGCTCCAGCTCACGAAGGGGTGGGACCGCGGCGAGGTCGAACGGCTGGTGCGGGACGTCCTGATCGACGTGATCGATCCGTACGTCTACCAGGAGGCCTTGGACCTGATGGCGCTGCATCGCAGCGAGGGCCGGCGCATCTACATCGTGAGCTCCTCGCCGGAGGAGGTCGTCCGGCCCCTCGCGAGCCATTTCGGCGTGGCCGGTGTGATCGCGACGCGCGCCCGCATCGTCGATGGCCGCTACACGGGCGAGCTCGAGTTCTACGCCTACGGCGAGGGCAAGGCCGCGGCGATCCGCTCGCTCGCCGAGCGGCTCGGCATCTCGCTCGAGGGCTCGTTCGCGTACACCGACTCGAGCACGGACCTGCCGATGCTCGAGGTCGTCGGCCATCCCGTCGCGGTCAATCCCGACCGCGAGCTCCGCAAGGTCGCGGAGCAGCGAGGGTGGGACGTGCGGGACTTCCGCCGTCCCGTCCGGCTGCGCACCCGGATCGCGCGTACGGCCGCCCAACCGAAGACGCAGGTCGTGGCCGGCGTCGTTGCCGCGGTCAGCGCGGGCGCCATCCTCGGATGGCTGATCATCCGCTCGCGCCTCGCGGGCCGCTCGTCCGCGGCGTAGCCTCGCGCGACGTCAGCCAGAGAGTCGGGCGGAGGGGTGCTCGAGACGTTCGGCGAGACGCTCGGCGCGCTCGGCGGCTTCCTCGGGCAGGCCCGCGGTCACCGCACCGGTGATCGCGAGGAGCTCCGCCTCGACCCGCCGGCTGATCCGGCCGGAGCCGAGCGCGAGCTGCTGCTCGAGCCGCGAGATCGCCCGCTCCAGGCGGGAGGCAGGATCGTGCTCGCGCGCGTCCCGCCAGGCCACGAGGTCGATGACCGATCCCATGGCGCGATCGTAGACGGGGGGTCTGACACGACCTCGCAGGCTCGCCCGATCAGTCGT
>DASPIF010000173.1:0-14301 GCA_035629255.1 Actinomycetota bacterium
GACGCTGCTCGGCGAGGATCGCTGCGCCGTGGCCCTGCCGGACGTTCCTGCCGGCGACGAGCCGCGATAGGTTGGATGCGGGTGGGACAGCCGACGACCGTTTGACCTAGTCGGCGAGCAGCGCGGGCAGCAGCTCGCGCAGGTCGTCGATGCCGACGTCGGTCTCGTCGTCGCGCAGCACCTGGACGCACACGTGGTCGGCGCCGGCATCGAGATGCTGCCGGACACGCCGTTCGATCGCGTCGACGTCGCCCCACGCGACCACCGCGTCGATCACCGCGTCGCTCCCCTGACCGGCGAGGTCCCCGTCGGTCCAACCCATCCGCTTGAGGTTGTTCGCGTAGTTCGTCGTCTGGAGGTAGTCGACGGCGTGCTGCCGCGCGATCCGACGGGCCGTGGACGGGTCGGTCTCGAGCACGACCGCCTGCTCGACGGCCAGCACCGGTTCGGGCCCGAGCCGTGCCCTCGCGAAGGCGGTGTGCTCGACGGGGACGAAGTAGGGGTGGGCGCCGAGGGTCCGTTCGGCCGCGAGCTCGAGCATCCGCGGCCCGAGCGCCGCCAGCACCGACCGCGGATAGGCCTCGGGTTCGGGCGCGCTCGAGGGCGCTCGGTCGAGCGCGTCGAGGTACTCGCGCATCGCCGACACGGGCTTCGTGTAGGTGCTGCCGCGGCGGCTCACGGACGGGGCGTGACTCACGCCGATCCCGAGCACGAACCGATCGGGGTACGCGTCGGTGAGCATCCGCCACCCGTTCGCCATCGCGACCGCGTCGCGCGCCCAGATGTTGGCGATGCCTGTCGCGACGACGACGCGCTCGGTCGCGGCCGCGATCCACGACGCGTGCGAGAAGACCTCTCGGCTCTCGACCCCCTCCGGCACCCAGATCGCACCGGATCCGAGCTCCTCGATCTGCGCCACCGCCTCGCGTTCCTCGTCCGCGGTCAGCGACTCGAGCGCGAAGCTCCAGACGCCGATCCGACCGAGCGCGGTCCGGAGCGCGTCGCGCTCCTGCCGAAGCTCGAGATCGACGGCCTCCTCCACCGGCGGGACCCTAGCCCATCACGAAGTGCGACAGCCCCCCGAGGGGACCCTCGTCGGATCCAGCGACCGGGAGATCAGCCGACCGGTTCGTCCTCGCGGATGATCGGCGCGGGACCCGAACCGTTCGTCTCGGCGGCGATCGGTCGCGACGCCGTCGGTTCGTGGCCCTCGACGTTGAGCTGCGGCAGCCACTGCAGCCACTTCGGCAGGTACCAGTTGCGATCGCCGAGGAGCCGCATCGTCGCAGGGACCAGGATCGTCCGGACGATCGTCGCGTCCATGAACACGGCGACCGCCAACCCGAAGCCCATCTGCTGGAACGCCCCGATCCGACCCGAAGCGAAGGCGGTGAAGACCGCGACCATGATGATCGCCGCGCCGGTGATGATCCCGGCCGTCGTCCGGAGGCCATAGGCGACCGCCTCGGTGTTGTCGTGCGTCTTGTCGTACTCCTCCCGGATCCGCGTCAGCAGGAACAGGTGGTAGTCCATCGAGAGTCCGAACAGCACGGAGAACATCATCAGCGGCAGCCAGGCCTCGATCGAGTCGACCTGCTTGAAGCTGAACGGCAGGATGTCGTTGAAGAACCAGAGCCCGACGCCCTTCTGGAAGACGAGCGTCACCGCGCCGTAGGCAGCCGCCACCGAGAGGAGGTTCAGCAGGATCGCCTTGATCGGCACCACGATCGAGCGGAACACCACCGTGAGCAGGAGGAACGAGAGCGACAGGACGAACGCCAGCACGATCCACTGGTACTGATCCGCGACATCGAGGAAGTCCGTGAAGAACGCCGTGTTCCCGCCGACGAGGATCTCGACGTTCGGGACGCCGGCGAACGCGGCCGGCACGATCTCCGCACGAACGTCGCGGATCGCTTGGAAGGCTGCGTCGTTGCTCGGGTCGCCCTGGAGGAACGCCTCGACGAGGACGGCGTCGCCGGACGGAGCCGGGGTGACACGGACGTTCTCGGCGAAGTCGCCCGACGACGCGAGCCCTGCGCGGAGGTCCTCGATGCCGGCCTGAACCTCGGGCGCGTTCGCGTCGCCGTCGATCACGATCCGCACCGGGTCCGAGGTGCCGCCGGCGAACTCGGACTGCAGGAGGAGGAACGCTTCCTTGGACTCGAACTCGTTCGGCAGCTCGCTCACGTTCTGGGACGTGCCGCGCTTCATCTGGAAGTAGAAGGAGCCGAGTCCCCCGAGGACCAGCACCCCAACGGTCAGGAACACGACGGGCCGCGCCATCACGCCGCGCGACAGCCGGTCCCAGATCCCGCCCTGCGGATCGGGAGAGCTATCGACGCGAGCGCGCTTGGAGAGTCGCGGCCAGTTGATCCGGTCGCCGAGGAGCGCGAGGAGCGCGGGCAGCAGCGTCATCGAGGCGCCGATGGATGCGATCGTGACCAAGATCGCGCCACCCGCGAGCGCGCGGAAGATCGTCGTCGGGATGATGAACATGCCGAGCAGCGCCAGGACGACCGTCACGCCGCTGAAGAACACGGCGCGGTTCGCGGTTGCACCGGCGGCGCCGATCGCGTCGAGCTTGTCGAAACCCTTCTTCCGCTCTTCGCGGAAGCGCGACACGATGAACAACGAGTAGTCGATGCCAACCGCGAGCCCGATCATCGAGATCATGTTCGTCACGAAGAGGTTGAACTCGACGACCTGACCGATCAGCGCGACGAGACCCAGCGCGACCGCGATCGCGAAGATCGCCATCACGATCGGCACGAGCGCGGCGATCAGCGCGGCGAACACGACGATGAGCACGATCAACGCGATGCCGAGGCCGATGCCCTCACCCTTGCGGAGATCCTCCTCGGCGAGCTTCGTGAAGTCGGCGAACAGCGCCGGGTTGCCCGCGACCTCCACGATGAACCCGTCGCCGCGAACCTCCTCGGCGACGTCACGAACCTCCGTGACGAGCTCCGCGGTGCTGTCCGTCAGGGGGAGCGAGATCAGCGTGTAGTGCTGGTCGGCGGAGACGAGCCCCGAGCTCGCAACGGCGTCGGGCGGCAGATCGACGATCGACGTCGCAGGCGCGTTGATCACCTCGTCGCCGAGCGCGCTCGCCGCGTCGTCGACCTGGGCGATCTTCGCCTGGAACTGCGGATCGGCGACGGTCTGCGACTCCGACCCGACGATGAACAGGATCGTGTCCTCATTCAGTTCGCTGCCGGGGAAGCGCTCGTCGAGGATGTCCTGTGCCTTCACCGACTCGGGCGAGTTGGTGAACGCGATGTCCTGGTTGAGCGCGTCGCCGAGCAACACGCTGCTGAGCGCGCCCATCGACAGGATCAGCACGACCCACACCCCCACGGTGCGCCATGGGTGGCGACTGCTGGCGCGGGCGATGGTTTCGGGGTTCAGTTTCAAGGCTCTCCTCCGGATCGGTCTGCCCGCGCGCGGGGGATGGTGCGCCGCGACGCCTTACCTCGTATGCTTACGATGTACGCGAGTATAGGCGTACGGCGTAAGGCGTCAACCCCGGAGGCCGTCGGAGTGGCGCTCCCGCAGCCAGGCACATCGATCGGAGGTCGCGAGCCAGTGACCCAGACGGAGCGATCCGGACGGTCGGCCACGAGGCGACGGAGAGAGCCCGTCACGCGGGAGCGCGTGATCGCGGCCGCGCTGCGCATCATGGACGCCGAGGGCCTCGACGCCGTCACGATGCGGCGCCTCGGGCGCGAGCTCGGTGTGGAGGCGATGAGCCTCTACAACCACGTCCGCGACAAGGACGACGTCCTCGCCGGCATCGTCGAGATGGTCATGAGCGAGTTCGATCCCCCGGCCTCGCGCGGCGACTGGCACGAGGACGCGAAGAACGCCGCTCGCGAGTGGCGTCGGATGCTGTCGCTTCACCCGCACGTGATGACGCTGATGGCCGAACAGCGCAAGCCGCTCACGACGCCGGACTCGGTGCGACCGATGGACAGCGCGATCGGGGTTCTCCGCGGCGCCGGCCTCGACGTTCGTGATGCGGCGCAGGCCTTCCATGCCTTCGGTGGCTACATCATGGGCTTCGTGATGATGGAGCAGGGGATGATGATCGGACACGGCGAGGGTGACGAGGCACATTTGCGGGAGCTCGCCGACTTCGCGCAGATGGTCGCAGCGGGCGAGCTCCCCCATCTCACCGAGGCGCTTCCGGTCCTCCACGACTGCGCCGCCGACGAGCAGTTCGAGTTCGGGCTCGACCTCCTCGTCCGCGGCGTCGACTCGAAGCTCGGCCGTTCCTAGCGCAGTCCGAGCTCCTCGGCGACGCGACCGAAGACGGCGAGTGCCTCCCCGAGGTCCGCCTCGGTGTGGTCGGCCGTCACGATCGTCCGAACACGCGCCCGGCCCTTCACCACCGTGGGATACACGATCGCCGGCGTGAACACCCCCTCCTCGAACAGCCGGCGCGCAAACGTCTGCGTCGTCGTCTCGTCGCCGGTGATCACCGGCGTGATCGGCGTCTCGCTGTCGCCGGTGTCGAACCCGAGCTCGTGCAGCCCGGCCTTGAACGTACGGGTGTTCCGCCAGAGGCGCTCGAGCCGCTCGGGCTCCTCGCGGATGATCTCGAGCGCCTCGATGCACGCCGCGACCACCGCGGGAGGCGCGCTCGTGGAGAACAGGAACGGGCGTCCGCGGTTGACGAGCCACTCGATCAGCTGGGTCGGCCCCGCGATGAACCCACCGAGGACGCCGATCGCCTTCGACAGGGTCCCGACCTGGATGTCGACGCGTCCGTGCAGGCCGAAGTGGTCGACGGTTCCTGCGCCCCCGGCCCCGAGCACCCCCGACGCGTGCGCGTCGTCGATCATCATGATCGCGTCGTGCTTCTCGGCCACCTCGACCAGCGCGGGGAGCGGTGCGATGTCGCCGTCCATCGAGAAGACGCCGTCGGTGATCAGCAGCTGACGCCGGCCCGCCCGCTTCGTCTCGGCGAGCAGAGCGTCCGCGTGATCCGCGTCGCGGTGCTCGAACACCTTGATCTCGGCGCGTGACAGGCGGGCGCCGTCGATGATCGACGCGTGGTTCAGCCGGTCGCTGACGATCACGTCCTCCTTGTCGAGGACGGCGGCGACGGTCCCCGAGTTCGCCGTGAACCCCGACTGGAACATCAACGCGTCCTCCGCGTGCTTGAAGTCCGCGAACCGTCGCTCGAGCTCGCGGTGCATCGCCATCGTTCCCGAGATCGTGCGGACGGCGCCGGATCCGGCGCCGAGCTCGGCCGCCGCCTTCGCAGCCGCGGCGTTCATCCGCGGGTGGTTCGCGAGCCCGAGGTAGTTGTTGGACGCGAGGTTGATCACGTCGCGCCCGTCGAACCGGGCCCGGGCGCCCGTCGGCCCCTCGAGCACCCGCGGGCGGATCGCGAACCCACCCTGCTCGAGCTCGGCGAGACGCTCCTTCAGGAAGTCGAGCGCGCCCATCTCAGCGGATCTCTGCCGCGGCCGAGGCGACCGCCGAGACGACCGTCGCGTCCGGGGCATGCGGGAAGACGATCACCTTCGCGGCGTGCCCGGACGCCGCCGTCGCGAACGCCTCCTCGAAGCGATCGAGCGGGAACCGGTGCGTGATGACGGGCGACACGTCGACGCGACGTGTCGAGAGCAGCGTCGTCGTCTGCTGCCAGGTCCGGAACATCTCGCGCCCGGTGATGCCGAGGATCCGCGCCTCCTTGAAGATCACCTGATCGTTCAGATCCATCGTCACCGGCCGGTCCGGCAGGCCGAGCAACGACATCCTGCCGCCGCGGGCGAGCATCCGGGTCCCCTGGTCGATCGCGCGCGCGTTCCCTGACATCTCGAGCACCACCTCGGCGCCGTTGCCGTCGGTCTCGCGGAGCACGGTCTCGACGGGATCCTCGGTCGTCGGATCGATGAGGAGGTCGGCGCCCATCGTCGCCGCGAGCGCCCTGCGATCGGGGTTCGGTTCGATCGCGAAGACCTTCCACGCGCCGAGTGCACGCGCGATCGCCACCGCGAACAGGCCGATCGGCCCGCAGCCGAGGACCGCGACGGGGTTCGTGAGGAGGTCCTCGCCGCCCTCCGTTCCGAACGCCGCGTGCACCGCGTTTCCGAACGGCTCCATCACCGACGCGTGATCGGGGTGGATCCCGTCGCCGACGATCCACGCGTTCTCGGCGGGGACGACCACGTACTCGGCGAACGCACCGTCCGTGTCGACGCCCAGGATCCGCAGGTTCCGGCAGATGTGGGCGCGGCCCGTCCGGCAGGTCGAGCAGACGCCACAGGCGATGTGCGTCTCGGCGGCGACGAACGCGCCCGGCCGGATGTGATGGACCTCGGCACCGACCGCCTCGACGGTCCCGGCGACCTCATGACCGAACGTCATCGGAACCCGAGGGATCCGTCCTTCGGCCCACTCGTTCCAGTCGTAGATGTGGAGGTCGGTCCCGCAGATCGATGCCGCATGGACGCGCACGAGCACGTCGGCCTCACCGGGCGTCGGGACGTCGACCTCCTCGAGCTCCGCGCCGCGTGCCTTCGCCGTCTTGCGGAGGGCTCGCATCGTCGCCATCCGGCGAGCGTACCCCGCCGGTCTCGAGCCACGCGGGCCCCGAAGGTCGCCGGAACCGGCCGGTCCTCGGTTACCGTCCAAGCGCGCGACGCCGACCGACGGAGGCACCCCCGATGAACCGCAAGCTCCTCGTGACCCTCATGCTCGCGCTGTCCCTGCTCGCCGCCGCGTGCGGCGGCATCGGCGATGACGGTAGTGGTCCCGGCAGTGGCGGCGGAGATGGCGGAGACGACCCCACGATCGATCACCCGACCGGCGCCGACGAGCTGATCCTTCGTCTCGAGCAAGGCGGCGGGTTCGTCCCCGTCGAGTACAACCTCCGCACCGTCCCCGGCGTCTCGATCTACGGCGACGGGCGGATGATCGTGCAAGGCCCCGTGATCGAGATCTATCCCGGCCCCGCGTTGCCGAACCTCCAGGTCACCCGGCTGACCGAGGAAGCGATCCAGGCGATCCTCGCCGAGGCCGACGCCGCAGGTCTGCTGGGTCCTGACGCCAGCTACGACTACCCCTGCGTGACCGATCTCCCGACGACGACGTTCTCCGTCAACGCCGACGGTGCCACGCACACCACCTCCGCGTACGCCCTGGGCTTCGCGGACGGCGGCATGTCGACCGGCCAGTGCGAGGGCGTGGACGTCGCGGCTCGCGAGGAGCTCCTCGACTTCTCGACGAAGCTCGGCGACGTGCGCGGGTGGCTACCAGCCGGTTCGTTCAGCGACGAGGAGCCGTTCGTCCCCTCGGCGCTCCGCGTCTACGTCACGAAGTACCGCGGGGCGGGCGAGCCGGAGCTCGAGCAACCCGAGGTCGTGTGGCCGCTCGACACCGCGCTCGATCGGTTCGGCGACCCTGACGTGAACCTCCAGGACTACCGTTGTGGCGTGGTCCAGGGGCAGGACCTCGACGCGCTCCTGCCCGAAGCCCAGGCCGCGAACGAGCTCACCCCGTGGGTGAGTGGCGGCGCCACCTACGGTCTGGTCTTCCGCCCCCTGCTGCCCGACGAATCGGGCTGCTGACGGAGCCGGGCCGGATCCAGGACACGGATCGTCGCGCGAGCGTGGTGGGCGCTCGGAGGTAGTTCGTTCGGATGGGGGTCCCCCACCCGGGGGGTCAACTTCCGGGCCCCCGCGACCGATACCCCAGGGACCGCGAGTGGAAGGTCCCGGCCCCGTGACGCAACCGCAGAAGCAGCCGCCGTCGGCGCTCGTCGCCGTGGAGGAGCTGCTCGAGCACCTCGAGGATCTCCCCGAGCGCGGCCGGACCCTGCTCGAGCTCGTGCGAGAGGATCTCGGTCGGGCTGACTCCGAGCTCCGCGAGGCGAACGCGCGGTACCGCGCCCTCGTCGAGCAGATCCCGGCGATCGTGTACGTGGACCTCGCCGACGAGTCGATGGTCACCACGTACGTCAGTCCGCAGATCGAGGCGCTCCTCGGGATCACCGCCGACGAGTACATCGCCGACCCGGAGCTCTGGACGAAGCACCTGCACCCCGACGACCGCGATGGCGCGCTCGAGGCGTACCGGGCGGGCCGGGACGCGGGCGCCCCGTTCACGTTCGAGTACCGGTTGATCGCACGCGACGGCCGCGCCGTGTGGTTCCGCGACAGCGCCATGGTGATCCCCGGCTCCGACGGTCATCCCTCGTTGATCCAGGGCGTCATGCTCGACGTCACCGACCGCAAAGCGGCCGAAGAGCAGGCCGCGTTCCTGGCGTACCACGACAAGGCGACGAACCTGCCGAACAAGGCGATGTTCGAGGAGCTGCTCGGGCTCGCGATCGCGCGCGCCAAGCGCCACGACCTCGGCGTCGCCGTCCTGTCGATGGATCTCGACGATTTCAAGCTCGTGAACGACAGCCTCGGTCACGAGGCGGGCGACGATCTCCTGCGACAGCTCGCTGATCGCCTCCGCGAGGCGACCCGCGAGACCGACCTCGTGGCGCGCCAGGGCGGCGACGAGTTCCTCCTGCTGCTCTCGGATCTTGAACGCGGCCGGGTCCAGGCCGGTGCGAGCGACCTGACGATGACGGTCGCGGAGTCCGTCGCCGCGCGGATCCGCGACGTCTTCGTCGCCCCGTTCCTCGTCGGTGACACCGAGCTGTACGTGACGTCCAGCATCGGGATCGCGGCGTACCCCAACCACGCCACCGACGGCGCCGAGCTGCTCAAGAACGCTGACGCGGCGATGTACCAGAGCAAGCGCGTCTCGCCGGGAGGGTGGGCGGTCTACGCGGACGACTCGGGAGATGCGCTCGGCAGGCTCTCGCTCTCGACGCGACTGCGCAAGGCCGTGGAGAACCAGAACTGGGAGCTCCACTACCAGCCGATCGTCGACGTGATCGACGGCTCGATGCGGGGTGTGGAAGCGCTACTGCGGTGGAACGACCCGGGTGGCGGGCTCGTGCCCCCCGGTGAGTTCATCCCGCTCGCGGAGGAGATGGGCTTGATCGAGGTGATCGGCGACTGGGTCGTCGAGGAGCTCGCCCGTCAGGACGCCCGGTGGCGAGCGGAGGGCCTCGAGCTCGAGCTCTCGTTCAACCTGTCACCGCGTCAGCTGTGGCAGCCGGACATCGCGTCCCGGATCCTCAGCCGGCTCCGCGCGGAGGACGTCGACCCCGCACGGGTCGTCGTGGAAGTCACGGAATCGACAGCCATGACCGATCCCGATCGGACCCTGCGGATCCTCGGCGATCTGCACGCGAGCGGCCTGCGCATCGCGATCGACGACTTCGGCACCGGCTACTCGTCACTCTCGCGCCTCAAGGACATGCCCGTGGACATCCTCAAGATCGACCGATCCTTCGTGCGCGACGCGAACGCTGATGAGCAATCCGGCTCGATGGTGCGCGCGATCGTCCAGCTCGCCGCGGGCCTCGGGATGACGCCGCTCGCCGAGGGCGTCGAGACCGAGGCCGAGCGCACGTTCCTCATCGACCACGGGTGCCGGCTCGCGCAGGGATTCCACTTCGCGCGACCGACGCCGGCCGCGGACATCCTCGTCCGCCACCGGCGCGCGGCGCTCCGCGCCGTCTAGCTCCCGTTCAGAACTTCCGGTTGCGGCGGGCTCGGAGACCCGAGCGACGACCGGTCCCGGACGCGGAGAACACGACCCGCGGAGGCGCCACCTTCATCCCGCCGTCCTCGAAGTCGTCGCCGATCGCGAGGCGCGCGGCCATCCGACCCACGTCGCCCTGCTGCTCCGCGGTCACGAACGTGACGCCGGTCCCGGTCCGCCCGGCCCGCGCGGTCCGGCCGACGCGGTGCACGTAGCTCTTGTCGTCGTTCGGCGGGTCGTAGTTCACGACGTGGCTGATGCCCTCGAGGTCCAGGCCCCTCGCCGCGACGTCGGTCGCGACCAGGACATCGACCTTCGACGCCTCGAACAGCGCGAGCGCGCGCTGCCGCGCGCCCTGCGTCATGTCGCCGTGGAGCGCCGCGACCTGCACGCCGCGCGCCTTGAGCTTGTGGACGAGCCGATCCGCGCCGCGCTTCGTGCGGACGAACACCAACGTCAGCCCTTCCTCGTGCGCGAGCAGCTCGACGAGCGCGTCGACCTTGCCCTCGGCGGAGACCGGGATGAACCGGTGGTCGACCCCCTCGGCCGAGTCCTTCTCCGACTCGATCTCGTGGCGGACCGGGTCGTTCGTGTACGCGCGCGCCAGGTTGCCGACGGCGCCGTCCAGCGTCGCCGAGAAGAACATCGTCTGCCGGTCCTTCGGGAGACGACGGACGATCCGATCGACCTGGGGCTGGAACCCCATGTCGAGCATGCGGTCGGCCTCGTCGAGGACGAGGATCCGGACGCGGCCGAGGTCGACCAGCCTGCGCTCGGCGAGGTCCTGTAGCCGGCCGGGGGTCGCGATCACGATGTGCGCCCTCCCGATGCCCTTCGACTGCTCGCGGACGCTGGTGCCGCCGTACGCGACGCCGACCCGCAACCCGTTCGCCGTCGCGATGTCCGCGAAGTCGTCCGCGACCTGCTGCGCGAGCTCGCGCGTCGGGACGAGGACGAGCGCCACCGGGGCCGGCTCGTCGGGGCGGATCCGCTCGACGATCGGCAACGCGAACGCGAGCGTCTTGCCCGAGCCCGTCTGCGACCGCGCGAGCACGTCCTTGCCGGCGGCCGCATCACGGACGACGAGGGCCTGGATCGGGAACGGCGCCTCGATACCGCGGGTAGCGAGAGCGCGGATAGCCGCCTGGGACACCCCGAGGTCGGCGAAGGTCATCGACATGTTCGACTCCTGTCTGGTCCACCGCTGGGCGGTGGGTCTACCGGGAGGTTCGACGAGCCCCGGGACCCCAGAAGGAGGAGCGGAACGGGAAGAACCTCACGGGACGACGATGTCGTCCGTGCATCCAGACTACCAGCGTCCCTGCTCCTGGCCTCGCAACGACCTGCGTTATCTTCGCCGCATGTCGGATCTGGCTCGTCGGATCGCGGTCGCGCGCGGGGACGAGCCCGCCGACGTCGTCCTGCGGGGCGGCCGGGTGCTCTCGGTCTTCACGGGAGAGCTGCTCGAGGCGGACGTCGCGTTCGACGGTGAGCACGTGGCCGGGGTCGGGCTCGGGTACGACGGCGCCGAGGTCGTGGATGCATCCGATCTGATCCTGCTACCCGGGTTCATCGATGGCCACATGCACCTCGAGTCGACCAAGCTGATGGTCGACGAGTTCGCCAGGGCGGCGCTGCCGTGGGGGACGACCACGGTCGTTCTCGATCCCCACGAGATCGCGAACGTCTTCGGGCTCGATGGTGTTCGCGCGATCCTCGCGAGCGCCGGGGACGTTCCCCTCGACTTCTACGTGATGGTTTCGTCGTGCGTCCCGGCGTCCGAGTTCGAATCGAGTGGCGCCACCGTCACGGCCGACGAGATCGCCGCGTTCCTCGCGGAGGAGCCGAACGCGATCGGGCTCGCGGAGATGATGGACTTCCCCGGAGTCGTTCGCGGCGCCGCCGACGTGGTGGCCAAGCTCGAGGCGGCGGGCGGGCGACACATCGACGGCCACGCACCGGGCATCTCGGGGCGAGACCTCAACGCGTACGTCGCGGCGGGGGTCCGGAGCGACCACGAGATCACGACGCACGCCGAGGCGCTCGAGAAGCGGCGTCTCGGGATGTGGGTGATGATCCGCGAAGGGTCGGCGGCGCGGAACCTCGAGGCCCTCCTGCCGGTCGTCCTCGAACACGGTCCGACGAACACGCTGTTCTGCACGGACGACCGCGAGCCGGACCATCTCGCCGAGGACGGGCATGTCAACGAGATCGTCCGCAAGGCGGTCGCCCTCGGCTGTCGGCCGGAGGACGCCGTCGTGATGGCGACGCTCAACGCTGCGCGGTACCACCGGCTCCACGAACACGGCGCCGTCGCGCCCGGATACCTCGCCGACGTGGTGGCGGTCCCCGACCTCACCTCGTTCGTTCCTGCGAAGGTGTGGAAGCGCGGACGACTCGTCGCCGAGGACGGCCGACCCGTCGCGATCCCCCACGTGACGCCGCCCGATTGGATGCGCGACAGCATCCACGTCGAGAAGCTGTCGGCGGACGACTTCTCGATCGCCTCCAGCGAACGGGTCCGCGTGATCGGCGTCGCCTCGGGGTCGATCCTCACGTCGTCGCTCGTCGACGAGCCCGGGCGCTCGAACGGGCACGCCACCGCGGACCCGCAGCGCGACCTCGCGAAGATGGCCGTCGTCGAGCGCCACAAGCACACGGGCCGGATCGGGCTCGGGTTCGTCCGAGGGTTCGGCCTGCGGTCCGGCGCGCTCGCGTCGAGCCACGCGCACGACGCGCACAACGTCGTCGTCGTCGGCGTCGATGACTCGGACATGGCGTTCGCCGCGAACCGGCTGCGAGAGATCGGCGGCGGTCAGGTCGCGGTCGCGGACGGCGAGGTGCTCGCGGAGGTCGCCTGCCCGATCGGCGGGCTGTTGTCGGATCGCCCGGTCGAGGAGGTCGCCGCGGCGGTGCGTTCGATGGAGCGCGCCGCGCACGAACGGCTCGGGGCGACGCTCGCGAACCCGTTCATGACGATGTCGTTCATGGCGCTCTCGGTCGTCCCCGAGCTCAAGCTCACCGACCGTGGACTGATCGACGTCGCCCGCTTCGAGCTCGTGCCGCTCGAGATCTAGGCCGGGTCAGGCGAGGAGGATCCCCACCGCCTCGGCGATCTTCCTCGCCGAGATGCCCGCCCAGTCGCGGAGCTCCTCCGGCGAGCCGGACATCGGCATCTCGGTCACGCCGATCTTGTGAACGCGACCGGTCAGCGGGCCGTGCGTCGCGATCGCGCCCAGGACCGCGTCGCCGAGACCACCCTCGATCCAGTGATCCTCGACGGTCACGACGAGCCCCGTCTCCTCGAGCGCCGTGGCGAGCGTCGCGGCGTCCACGGGTTTCACCGAGTACGCGTCGACCACCCGGGCGGCGATCCCGTCGGAGGCCAGCAGGTCCGCCGCGGCGAGGCACTCGTGGACCGTGATCCCGGCGCCGACGAGCGTCACGCGATCGTCGTCCGACGCCGCGAGGACCTTGCTGCCACCGATCGGGAACTCCTCCTCCGGCGGGTACAACGTGGCCGTCGATTCACGCGTCGTGCGCAGGTACGAGATGCCCGGGAGATCCGCCATCGACGCGACGAGCTTCACGGTCGCCGTCCCGTCCGCGGGATAGAGCACGGTCGAGCCGTGGACCGCGCGCATCATCGCCAGATCCTCGAGCGCCATCTGTGACGGACCGTCCTCGCCGATCGACACGCCCGAGTGCGAACCGCACAACCGGAGGTCGGCTCGGCTGATCGCGGCCATCCGGACGAAGTCGTACGCGCGGGTGAGGAACGCTCCGAACGTCGCCGCGAACGCGACCTTGCCGAGCACCTGCATCCCGACGGCGGCCCCGACCATCGCCTGTTCCGCGATGTACATCTCGAAGAACCGGTCGGGCGCGACCTTCTCGAGGTCCTCCGTGTACGTGGAGTTGGACACCTCGCCGTCGATCGCCACCACGTCGTCGCGAGCAGCGGCCAGCGCCGCGAGCGCCTGACCGAACGCCTTGCGCGTCGCGGCGCCCTCCTCGCCGTACGTCGGGAGGTCGAGCTGTCCGCGGGTGACCTCTCGGACGGCGATCCGGTCCGGCGGACGCGGCGTGATCGCGATCGAGCGCTCGCCGCCGAGCTCTTCGATCGCCTCCCTCGCCTGGTCCTGCTTCAACGCCTTGCCGTGCCACCCCGCGACGTCGGCGAGGAAGGACACGCCGTGGCCCTTCTCGGTCTTCGCGACGATCAGCGTCGGACGGTCCGCCTCCTGGGCGCGTCGGTACGCGCGGTCGATGGCCTCGACGTCATGCCCGTCGACGTCGAACGCGTCCCACCCGAACGCGTGTGCTCGGGCCACGTACGCGTCGGCATCCCACTGGAGCATCGTCGGACCGCGTTGACCGAGCCGGTTCATGTCGACGATCGCGGTGAGGTTCGACACACCGTGGATCGCGGCGTTCTGCATCGCCTCCCAGATCGAGCCTTCGGCGGACTCGGAATCGCCCATCAGGACCCAGACCCGGGACGAGAGCCCATCGAGACGCATCGCGAGCGCCATGCCCAGCCCGATCGGCAGCCCCTGTCCGAGCGAGCCGGTCGCGACGTCGACCCACGGCATGTCCTCGCGAGGCACGGGGTGTCCCTCGACCGGCGAGCCGAACCGGCGGAACGACAGGAGCTGGTCGTCGGTGATCGCACCGATC
>DASPIF010000174.1:0-3657 GCA_035629255.1 Actinomycetota bacterium
CGACGAGCTCGTGTTCGAGGTCCCACGGACGCAGGTCGAGGAGGCCGCCGCGCTCGTCCGTCGGGAGATGGAGGCCGCCTACCCGCTCGACGTGCGCCTCCAGGCGGACATCGGCTGGGGCTCGAACTGGTCCGAGGCGGCGCCGGCCGGCCACTGAAGCGCGGGCCCGATCCGCGCCTGCGCCCCCGACGGGTCGGAGCGCTCCGTTGACGGCGTTTCCGCTGCTCACCTACCATCGTTCGGCCGCGAGGCGCAGCTTGCATCCCGGCGAATCCCTGCACGCCGGTCGATGCGCGCCCCGCGCGCGGAAGGAGTTGGTCCCGACGGACACGCAGATCGACGACACCACGGCCGCGCCCGAGCGCGACCTGACGCCCGAGGAGCTCCGCGACGCGATCGAGGCATCGCTCCGCGACTTCAAGGAGGGCGACATCGTCGAGGGGACGATCGTCAAGATCGACCGCGACGAGGTCCTCCTCGACATCGGCTACAAGTCCGAGGGCGTGATCCCCGCCAAAGAGCTCTCGATCCGCCACGACGTCGACCCGAACGAGGTCGTCACCGTGGGCGACGAGGTCGAGGCGCTCGTCCTGCAGAAGGAGGACAAGGAGGGGCGGCTGATCCTGTCCAAGAAGCGCGCGCAGTACGAGCGCGCGTGGGGCCGCATCGAAGAGGTCATGGCCTCCGGCGGGACGATCAAAGGTCCGGTGATCGAGGTCGTCAAGGGCGGCCTGATCCTCGACATCGGCCTCCGAGGGTTCCTGCCCGCGTCGCTCGTCGACCTGCGCCGCGTCCGCGACCTGCACCCGTTCGTCGGGACCGAGCTCGAGGCGAAGATCATCGAGCTCGACCGCAACCGCAACAACGTCGTCCTTTCACGTCGCGCCTTCCTCGAGGAGTCGCAGTCCGAAGGTCGCAAGAAGTTCCTCGAGTCCCTCAAGAAGGGGGAGCGCCGCAAGGGCACCGTCTCCTCGATCGTCAACTTCGGCGCGTTCGTCGACCTCGGCGGCGTCGATGGCCTCGTCCACGTCTCCGAGCTCTCGTGGAAGCACGTCGATCACCCGAGCGAGACCGTCCAGGTCGGCCAGGAGGTCGAGGTCGAGGTCCTCGACGTCGATCTCGACCGCGAGCGCGTGTCGCTGAGCCTCAAGGCCACCCAGGAAGACCCGTGGAAGGAGTTCGAGCGCCGCTACAGCGCCGGCGAGATCATCGACGGCCAGGTGACGAAGCTCGTGCCGTTCGGTGCCTTCGTGCGCGTCGCCGCCGGGATCGAAGGCCTGGTGCACATCTCCGAGATCAGCGACCAGCACATCGACTCCCCCGAGTCCGTGCTGGGCGTCGGCGACCCCGTCCGCGTCAAGGTGATCGAGGTCGACGTCCCCCGACGTCGCATCTCCCTGAGCATGCGCCAGGTCGGCGGCGCCCTCCCGACCCCCAAGGAAACCGAGATCGAAGAGGAAGAGGCCCCCGCCCCGGCGACCGCAGAGACCGACGCCCCCGCCATGGCGGCGCCCGTGCCGAGCGAGAGCCCCGAGACGCCCTCGGAACAGGTCGCGCAAGCACCGGAAGCCGAGGTCGCGGCAGCGGTGACGGACGCGGGTGCCGAGGCCGCAGGCGACCCGTCCGAGCCCGACCCCGGATCAAGCACGGACACCACGGCGGACGCCGGTGCCGGAGGATCGACACCCGCGGCCACCTCCGCGCCGCAAGCCCCCGCCGCGTCCTCAGAAGCAGGTACCACCGACGAGGACATCTCGCTTGAGCAGATCCTCGAAGACCTCAAACGCCGCGAAGGCCGTTCGGAGTAGCCATGCTGCTCGTCGGCCTGACGGGCGGGATCGGGTCGGGCAAGTCGACGATCGCACGGATGCTCGAGGAGCGCGGCGCGGTCGTCTTCGACGCGGACGTCCTCGCCCGCGAGGCGGTCGCGCCCGGGACACCCGGCCACGAGGCGGTCGTCGAGCGGTTCGGCGCGAACGTCTTGAGCCCCGGGGGTGAGCTCGACCGCGACGCGCTCGCCGCGGTCGTGTTCGCCGACCCGGCCGCGCGACGCGATCTGGAAGCGATCGTGCATCCGGAGGTCCGCCGTCTGTTCGCCGAGGGCTGCGACGACTACCGCGATTCCGACTCGGTGATCGTGTTCAGCGCGCCGCTCCTCGTCGAGACCGGGATGCACAGCGCGTTCGACGTGCTGATCGTCGTCTCGGCGCCCGTCGAGACGCAGATCGAGCGCCTGCTCCGCGATCGGGGCATGTCCGAGGAGCAGGCCCGTGCGCGGATCGACGCCCAGGCACCGCTCGAGGAGAAGGCCGCGGTCGCCGACGTGCTCGTGGACAACGACGGCCCGCTGGAGGAGCTCGACGGTCAGGTCGACCGCGTGTGGTCGGATCTGCGCGCCCGCGCCGCGGCCGCCGTCTGAGCGTGCGGTTCTCGGCCGTGTTCTTCGACGCGGGCGGGACGCTCGTGGACGCGAAGCCGAGCTTCCCAGAGCTGTTCGCCACCGTCCTGCAGCGCGAAGGCCACGACGTCGAGGCCGAGACGATCACGCAGCACTGGCAGATCGTGTTCGATCGTTTCAAGGCTGCGGGTGAGGCCGAGGAGCTCTGGACGACGTCCGACGACCGATCCCGGCGCTTCTGGCACGGCGTGTACCGGCTGTTCCTCGACGAGATCGGGCTCGCGCCCGAGGGGCTCGTCGATGTCGTCTATCGAGAGTTCACGGATCGTCGGAACTACGGTCTCTATGACGACGTCCTGCCGGTCTTGCACGCGCTGCGCGCCGCGGGCCTGCGGCTCGGCATCGTCTCCAACTTCGAGCGGTGGCTCGACGCGTTGCTCGAAGACTGCGGGGTTCGGTCGCTCTTCGAGGTTCGGGTCATCTCCGGCTTCGAAGGCGTCGAGAAGCCCGACCCGCGGATCTTCCGCATCGCGCTCGAACGCGCCGGTGTCGACGCAGGGGCGTCCGTCTACGTCGGGGACCTTCCCGACCTCGACGTCGCGCCGGCGGGGAGCGTCGGGATGTTCCCCGTCCTGATCGACCGGCGGGACCGCTACCCGGACGCGCTCGGCACCCGGATCCGCTCGATGACCGAGCTCCCCGCCGTCCTCGGGGTCGCGACGTGACCGACGAACGCACGTACGCGGTTGCCGACGCCGACTCGATGCTGCCGGAACTCCGCGAACGCCTCCCCCGCGTGCGCGAGGCTCGAGCCGTGATGTTCGCGGCGGCGCGGCTCGTCGATGACCGGACCGCCGGCGACGGTGGGGGGACCGCCGTCGACCGGGACTACTGGCGTGCGCAGACGGCGTTGCGCGCGGAGATCGAGTGGCTCGCCGAGCACGACATCGTGTTGCGCGACCCCGAAACCGGGCTCGTCGACTTCCCGGCCGAACGCGACGGCCGTCGAGTGTGGCTCTGCTGGCGGCTCGGCGAGGAGGCGGTCGCGCACTGGCACGAGCTCGAAGCGGGGTTCCTCGCCCGGAAACCGCTGTGACCCGCCCGGGGTTCCACACGCCCGTCGAGCATCCCGGTCGCGTCCTCGTCGTGGGCGCGACCCAGGATGCTCCGCCGCCCGGTGTCGAACGGCTCTCCACCGTCGTGGACGTCGCGTACGGGGAGACCGTCGACGAGGTCGCCGCCGGGCTGCCCGGCACGGA
>DASPIF010000175.1:0-7608 GCA_035629255.1 Actinomycetota bacterium
CGGATGCAGGCTCCGCGCGGATCTCGACCGGCTTCGGCAACGAACGCGCGTACCACAGGCCCGCTCCGGCGACGGTCACGACGACGGCCGAGGCGAGCGCAACGAGCTCGCCACGCGAGAGCGCGGCGAGCCGCTCGCGGAGCGACCCGTCCGACATGGAGCGACCTCCTTCTAGGGGGAGGCTCGCTAGGGGGAGGCTCGCTTCGGGGGAGGCTTGCCGCCACCGGCCACCGACGGTCCCGCGACCCGCCGGCGACGCTAGGCGGAAGCGCTCGCGGCGACCGTGACCGAGGTCACACCGGAGGACGCCGACGTGGCGCGCTCGAGCGCGAAGGAGAACTCCGCGCCGCCCTCCGCGGCGTCCCCGATCGCCAGGGCCGCGCCATGCGCCTCGACGATCCCGCGTGAGATGTACAGGCCGAGCCCCGCACCGGGCGCGTGACGGTCCCCGAGCCGCCGGAACCGCTCGAAGACGGCGACGCGATCGGCGGGATCGATCCCTCCCCCGGCGTCGCGGACGGCGAACCGCACGCGGTCGTCGTGGCGGGTGACGGAGACGACGATCCGCGATCCCTCGGGGGAGTACTTCTTCGCGTTGTCGAGCAGGTTCGCCAGGACCCGGACGATGCCGTCCCCGTCGCACAGGACGAGATCGATCGAACGCAGCTCCACGTCCACGAGCCCGACGGTCCCGGACGCCTGCTCCGCTTCGGCGATCAACCGACGGGGATCCGTCGTCTCGACGGCGAGCCGCAGCACCCCGTCGTCGATCCGCGACGCCGTCAACAGATCGTCGACGAGTCGCGACAACCGCTCCGCCTGCGACGAGGCGCCGTCGATCAGCTCGGCGCGGACGTCGGGCTCGAGCAGGTCGCCGTGAACGCGGAGCGTGCTCAGCACGCCGATGATCGCCGCGAGCGGGGTCCGGAACTCGTGCGCCGCGATCGCCACGAACTCCGAGCGCTTCACGTCGGCTGTCCGCAGCCGCTCGACCTCGGCCCGCTCGTGTCCGAGCTCCTCTCCCCGGGCATCGACCAGGGCCTCGAGCGTCGCCCGCGTCCGGCGTTGCTCGGCACGCTGGTACGCGAGGACGCCGACGGCGAACGCCGTCGCGAGCATCACGGTCGGCCGGAGGATCAGCTCCTCGCGGGAAAGGGTACCGGCCCCGGCCATCGTGAACGCGAGGTGGAGCGCGCTGACGGCGACCGACGCGACGACCGTCTCGACGAGCCGGAACCGCAGCGCGGCGCCGATCATCACGATGAGGTAGAGCGTCCAGAACTCGCTGTGCCGCCCACCGGTCGCATCCACCCACCACGTCACGAGAACGACGTCGGCGACGGTCGTCGCGACGCGCGTCGCGTACGCGGGCGGTCGAGGGTGCGCCGTCCGGATCAGGATCGCCAACGCGTATCCGGCCGCGGCGACGAGCAGGGCCACGGCCGCAGGTCCGAGCTCGCGCCGCACGCCGATCGAACCCGCGAAGATCGCCGTCACCGCGACGATCACCGCGAGACGGATCAGCGCGACGGAGCGCTCGTTCCGGATCACGGACGGCACCGCGGTATCCCCGGACCGCGCGCGGCGCCGCCTTCCCTGATGTGTGATCGCGCTCATGGCTCCGAAGCTCTCCGACGGGTCGTGGGCGCGTCGCGACGCGGCGACGCCTCTCAGGGGGTATCGGCCCGGTTCGGGGGCACGTTGAGGGCCGTCCCGGTCGCGTGCAGGCACGCGGCCACCAGGCTCAGCGCGTGACGAAGTTGACGAGGCGAGGAGCCCGGACCACGATCTGCCGGATCTCCCGCCCCTCGACCGACCGCGCCACCTTCTCGGAAGCCTCTGCGAGCTCGCGGCAGCGGGCCTCATCGGCGTCGGCGGCGACCTCGATCCGGTCGCGGACCTTGCCGTCGACCTGGACGACCAGCGTCACGTGCTGCTCGCGTGCGAGGGCGGGATCGAAGCCGGGCCACGACGATCGATGGACGCTCTCGGGATGCCCGAGGACCTCACGCCACAGCTCCTCGGCCGCGAACGGCGCGAGCGGCGCGAGCATCTGGGTCAGCGCCTCGGCCGCCGCACGACCGCCCCCGCCCGCGTCGAGCTCCGTCCGGAGCGCGTTCGTCAGCACCTGGAGCTTCGAGATCGCGACGTTGTACCGGAAGCGCTCGAGATCGTCGGTCACGTCCCGGATCGTCCGGTGCGTCAGCCGACGGAGCTGATCGCTCTCCTCGGCATCACGCGTCGCGGCGACATCGACGGCCGCGAACACCCGCCCGAGCCATGCGTTGACGCCGGGCCGGCGATCCGGGTCTCCCGAGATCAGCTTCCAATCGATGTCGTCCTCGAACGGTCCCGCGAACAGCATCGTCAGCCGCATCGTGTCGGCGCCCCATCGATCGATCAGCGGCATCGGCTCGACGATGTTCCCCTTCGACTTGCTCATCGACGCGCCGCCGTAGATCACCTGGCCCTGGTTCATCAGCCGTGGGAACGGTTCGGAGAACGTCACGAGGCCCATGTCGCACAGGACCTTCGTGAGGAACCGCGAGTAGAGCAGGTGCAGGATCGCATGCTCGATCCCGCCCGTGTACTGCGAGACGGGCATCCACCGCGCGACCGCCTCGGGATCGAACGCGCGCGTCTGCTCTCGGGGCGAGGGATAGCGCAGGAAGTACCACGACGAGTCCACGAACGTGTCCATCGTGTCGGCGTCGCGCCTCGCCGGTCGTCCGCACGTCGGGCACGGCACGTTCATGAAGGCCTCGTGGCGCGCGAGCGGCGACTCGCCGCCGGGGCGGAAGTCGACGTCGTCGGGAAGGACGACGGGCAGCTGGTCCTCGGGGACGGGGACCTCGCCGTGCTCGGGACAGTGGACGATCGGGATCGGCGCGCCCCAGTACCGCTGCCGGGAGATCAGCCAGTCGCGCAGCCGGAACGAGACCGCGCGCTCGCCCTTGCCCTCGCGCTCGAGCCATGCGATGACCTCGTCGATCGATTCCGGCGAGCGCACGCCGTCGAACGGCCCCGAGTTCACCATCACGCCGTCGTGGTCGTACGCCTCGGTCATCGTGTCGGCGTCGCGCGACCCGCCCTCAGGCTGGACGACGACGCGGATCTGCAGACCGTTCTCGCGAGCGAACTCGAAGTCCCGTTGATCGTGGGCCGGAACGCCCATGACCGCGCCGGTCCCGTACTCGATCAGCACGTAGGGGGCGACGAAGACGGGGACCTTCTCCCCGTTGACCGGGTTGATCGCGTGGATGCCGAGAGGGATGCCCTCCCGGCTCTCGGCCTGCTCGCGGTTCGTGAGCGGCGTCGCCTGGAGGCGGTCGAGCAGCGCCGTGGTCTCCTTGGCTCGGCCCCCGGCCTCCGCGAGCCGCATCACGTCGGGATGCTCGGGCGCGAGGACGAAGAACGTCACGCCCCACAAGGTGTCGGGGCGTGTCGTGAACACGTCCAGGCGGTCGCCGGTCTCCGCGATCTCGAAGGTCACGGTGGCGCCTTCGGAACGACCGATCCAGTTCCGCTGCATCGTGATCACGCGGTCGGGGTAATCGGTCAGCTCCTGCATGTCGTCGAGCAGACGCTGCGCGTAGTCGGTGATCTTGAAGAACCACTGCGTGAGGTCCTTGCGGACGACGGCAGCGCCGCACCGGTCGCACTCGCCGTTGATCACCTGCTCGTTCGCGAGGACGGTCTGGTCGTTCGGACACCAGTTCGTCGGCGCGGTCTTCCGGTAGGCGAGGCCCCGTTCGAACAGCTTCAGGAACAGCCACTGAGTCCAGCGGTAGTAGTCGGGGTCACACGATGCGAGCCGCCGGGTCCAGTCGAACGACATCCCCATCCGCCGGAACGAGCGCGCCTGCTGCTCGATGTTCGCGGCGGTCCATTCCCTGGGGTGGATGCCGCGCTTGATCGCGGCGTTCTCGGCGGGCAACCCGAACGCGTCCCAGCCGATCGGATGCAGAACGTTGTGGCCCCGCATCCACGCGAACCGCGCGACGGCGTCCCCGCCGCTGAACGCCTCCATGTGCCCCATGTGCAGGTCGCCCGAGGGGTACGGGAACATGTCGAGCGCGTAGAAGCGTGGGCGCGGATCGCCGGGGTCGTCGGAGGCTAGGTAGAGATCCTCCTGCTCCCAGCGCTCAACCCACTTGGGTTCGATCTCGGCGGGTTCGTAGCGGCGCATCGGCCCGCAGATGGTAACGAACGAGTGGTGCGGGCCCGCTCCGGCGGGGTCGCTTCGGCGCTCCCCCGGTGGGCGCTATCCGGTCGAGGCGTCGCTCCAGCGGAGCAACGCGCCGATCCCCTCGCGCGGACCCATGTCAGCGTCGAGGACGTGGACCCGAGCCGACGTCCCGAGCGCGGCGCGGACCATGGCATCGCGCAGCCGGGCCTCGATCGGGGCCTCGACGCCCATCGCGTCGAGCTCGCCGCGCGACATCGCGATCTGCGTGGGGTCCGGCCCGACCCACGCGCGGCGGTCGTCGTCGACGTCGTCGCGGATCAACAGGACGTCGACCTGCGCCTTCCTGAGCGCGGTCACGGTCGCTTCGGCGCCCTCGACGCCGAGGTCGCCCTGTCCGAGCTCCTCCTGGAACCGGGCCAACAGCCGCCCCTCCTCCTGGCGCACGGCGTTCACCACGATCTCCGGGACATCCTCGGTCGTCCCGCCCGCGCCCCCGTCACGCTCGCGCTCGCCCTCGACGACATGGACGAGCTCGTCGAGCTCCGGCGGCAGCGCCTCGCGGAGGAAGCCGACGGCGCGGACGTCCCCCGCCACGACGATCAGCCGCGGATCGATGCGCTCGGCGAGACGGACGACCTCCTTGGCGACGTCGCCGGCACCCTGCTCCCAGGTGTTCTCGGCGCGCTGCTGGTAGCGCCGCTGCGACCACCCGCCCGGCTTCGATCGCGCGTGGGGCTCCTGTTCGGCGTCGACCCCGCGGCGGACCTCGGATCCCTCGCGACGTACGCCCGTGAGATCGGCGCCGCGCCGGTCGATCAGGACGATGAGGTGCGGCAGCTGCCACCGCCGCCAGGACAGGACCGGGAACAGCCAAGGGAGCTGCTCCCACCTCCCGTCGGCGTGGTCGTCGCGGTCGGTCGGATCCTCGCCGTGCTCGACGTGGAGGACGCCGCCTGCGTTCGCGATCACGCCGAGCGTCCGGGCCTCGAGATGCGCGTCGGGCACGAGGCCGTCGACCTCGACGAGGACGTCCTCGGGGACGCCGCGGTCGACGAGCTCCGAGCGGAGGCCGCGCCAGCGCACGTCGTCGACCTGCTGGGCGTTGGGGATCGCGGGGTCGGTCGTGAGGACCAGGCTCAGGAACGGCCCGGTCTCGATGGCGAGGTCTGCGAGGTCCCTCGCGGGATCGCCGGCGTCGGGCAGGGCATCGGACGCGTCCACGGGACCGACCCTTCCCTGCGAGCGGGCGGACTACACGCGCGGACGGAGCTGGGCGGGGATGCCCGCGGCCGGTCCGGGCCTGCCCAGGTGGTACCCCTGACCGAGGTCGCAACCGTGCTCGACCAGGAAGGTGAGCTCCTCCTCCGTCTCGATCCCCTCGGCGAGCGGCGTCATCCCGAGGTTCCGGGCGAGATCGATCATCGCGCGGACCATGCTCGCGTTGTCGCGATCCGTGTCCACGCGGTGCACGAACGACCGGTCGATCTTCAAGATGTCGACGGGCAGGTGCTTGAGCCGGGACAGGGACGAGTAGCCCGTCCCGAAATCGTCCAGCGCGATCTTCAGGCCCCAGGCATGCAGCTCCTTGAGGATGCGCTGCGTCCGCTCCGGGTCCGCCATCGCGGTGGACTCCGTCACCTCGACGACCACCGTCCGCGGATCGATGCCGCCCGCCCGCAGCCTCCCGAGGATGCGCTCGGGAAGCTGGGAGGACCACAGCTCCCGTGGCGACAGGTTGAAGCTGACGTCGAGCGCGATCCCCTCGGCCCGCCACTCGGCGTCCTGGCGAACGAGCTCCCCGGTCACCCAATCGCCGATCGCTTCGATCAGACCGAGCTCCTCGGCCAGCGGGATGAACTCTCCGGGGGACACGATGCCGCCGCCGGGCTCGCGCCACCGTACGAGCGCCTCGACGCCGGTCACGGTCATCGACGCGAGCTCGACGATCGGCTGGTAGTGCAGCTCCCAATCCTGCGCCTCGACCGCGCGCCGGAGTCGCGTCGTGAGCGACAGACGTGCCCCCGCGTCCTCCCCGTCCCCGGCGAACACCAGGTAGCTGCCCGGACCGGCCTTCTTCGCCTGATACATCGCCGCGTCGGCGTTGCGCATCAGCGAGCTCGCGTCGGTCGCGTCGCGCGGGAACAGGCTCACGCCGACGCTGGCGGTCGCGAAGAACTGCGTGCCCGAGAGATCGAACGGGGCGCGCATCGCCTCGAGGACCCGCGTCGCGACCTGTTCGGCGACCACGAGGTCCGCATCGGCGCCGGAAACGGGCCCGGTCCCGCGCTCCATGTCGGACAGGAGGAGGAGGAACTCGTCACCGCCCTGTCGCGCGACGAGGTCCGTCTCGCGGGTGCACGCGCGGAGGCGATCTGCGAGCTGGATCAGGAGCTCGTCGCCGGCGTGGTGGCCGAGCGAGTCGTTCACGAGCTTGAAGTTGTCGAGATCGAGGAACAGCACCCCGACGCCCCGCTCGTACCGGCGACCGCGGGCGAGGGCGAGCTCGAGCATCTCCTCGAACAGCACCCGGTTCGGCAGGCCCGTGAGCTTGTCGTGGTACGCGAGGAACGCGACCTGCTCCTCTGCCTCTTTGCGCTCGGTGATGTCGAAGATCACGCCCTGGATGAGCCACGGCTGGCCCGTCTCGTTGCGGACGATGAAGGCCTGCTCGCTGACCCACAGGACGCGCCCGTCCGCGTGCAGCATCCGGTACTCGTGCGAGAGCGACGTCTGGTTCGTGTACGCGTCGACGTACTCCTCCCAGGCCCGATCGATGTCGTCGGGGTGGACGTGCCGTCGCCAGCTGTACATGTCCTCGAGCCACTCCTCCTGGGAGATGCCGAGGAGGTCTCGGACCTGCGGACTGACGTAGATCGACTTCGCGTCTTCGTCGACGGGATCGATGTACGTGATCGCAGGGATCCCCTCGACGAGCGAGAGGTACTTCGCCTCGGTGGCGAACCGAGCGCTCTGTGCCTCGCGGAGCTCCGAGACGTCGCGGAGCGTCACGACCAGGTACCGCCCGCGCGCGCCCTCGACCTGACCGAGGTGCACCTCGACGGGAACCTCTTCCCCGTCCTTGCGGCGGCAGACGGCCGGCACGGCCTTCGCCGGTGTCGCGTCGGCGAACGAGAGGTCGCCGTGGATCAGTCGGTCCACCGGACGATCGACGAGCTCGGCGAGCGGGAACCCGGACAGCTCCTCCGCCCGGTGGTTCGCGTAGACGATCCGTCCGTCGACGGCCGCGACGATCAGGCACTCGGGGGTCGCCTCGAGGAGGCCATGGGCGTCGATGATCGCGTCGAGCGTCGCGCGCGGATCCTCGGCGTGGCCGACCTCGATGGACATGGTGGTTCCTCCCGAACGAACCGGTACTCCTCAGGGCATCGGCCGCCGCCGCGGGAGCCTGTAGCGCTCGC
>DASPIF010000176.1:0-6968 GCA_035629255.1 Actinomycetota bacterium
CGGCGTTCATGGAAGGCGTCGAGGCGGTCACGCAGCTCGACGACGCGACGGTGCACTGGGTCGCCGAGGTGGGCGGGAAGCGCAAGGAGTGGGACGCCCGCATCACCGAGCAGGTCCCCGACGAGGTCATCGCGTGGGAGGGCTTCGGCGACTCGGACAACCTCGGGCGGGTGTTCTTCGAGCCACTCGACGACGGCCGCACGCGGATCAGCCTGTCGATCGAGTACCAGACCGAGGGCGTGCTCGAGAAGGTCGGCGACGCGCTCGGGGTCGTCGCGAAGCAGGTCGAGGGCGACCTCCAGCGGTTCAAGCAGCTGATCGAGAACCGCGGGTTCGAGACCGGCGCCTGGCGCGGCGAGATCCACCAGCGCCCCACCGGCACCGAGCTCTAGCCGTCCACGACCGCCGCTGTCGCCCCGGCTCCTCGTGAGGTCGGCGCGGCTTCGCGGCGGAATCACACCCGTGTGATCCGAGGGGATAAGATGCCGTGCCATGGCGGTCGATCAGCGCACCCCGACGGTCCTCGGAGCGCGGCCCCGGTCGGTCGAGCGCTACCGCGACGTGATCGAGCGGTACGGCGTGAACGGCCTCGTCCCGTCCCAGCGGCTCCCGGATCGTGAGCGCGTCATCGAGGGCTTGGTCCAGGAGCTGAAGCCGCTCCTCGACGCGATCGTCGAGGCCGACGGGGCCGGCGCGGAGGTCCGTCGGCTCGAGCGGGCCCTCGCGGACCACGACGGGACGCTCATGGGGACCGTCGCGCGCTCTCGCCTGATCCGTGCTCGCGAGCGACAGCTCCTCGCGAACGGCCGGATGAAGGAGCTCGTCCGCGACGAGCGGACGGTCCTGCGGTACGTCCTGCTCCGCCACCTGATCGGCGCCCGCCGCTAAGGATCCCAGCAGTCATCCCGGGGAGCATCCCGATCCGCATCCCAGGGCGGTACACTCGGCACGTGTCCGAGCAGATCGCCGTGCGATTCTCCGATGAGACCGCCCAGACGCTCGAAGAGCTGGTGGCGTCGGGCCGGTTCTCGTCCAAGGCGGACGCGATCCGGGCCGGCGTCGAGTCGTTCCTCGAGGCAGAGCGCCGCCGACGGGTCGGGGAGCTGATCGCGGAGGGATACCGCAGGGTGCCGCAGCGGGATGCCGGCCTGGACGCCGCCCTGGATGCCGCCGCCGTGGACGTGGCTCGGGCGCTGGACGCCGAGGATGGCGGGTGGTGAGCCTGCGACGGGGCGACATCTGGTGGCGCGAGGAGCCGACGAGCAACCGTCGTCCGTACCTCCTCATGACACGCGACGAGGCGATCCCCGTGCTCACGCGTGTCGTTGCCGTGCCGCTCACGACCACCATCCGGGGCATCCCGAGCGAGCTGCGCCTCGGCCCCGACGACGGGATGCCCGAGGAATGTGTCGCCACGTTCGACAACGTCACGACCGTCGCCAAGACATCGCTCGTCGCTCGCATCACGACGCTCCCGTCGGAGCGGATGACGGACGCCTGCGACGCGCTCCGAGCGGCGACCGATTGCTGACGGCGCGCTCGCGGTTCCGTTTTGGGCGCTCGCGGCGGCCATCGGGTAGTCATCGTCCACGAGCTCCGCGCGATCGCGAACGACAAGGGCACGACGTAACCTCGCGACGCCGCTAGCCTCCTCGTCGTGCTCCGTCTCCGCGTGCTGGTGGCCTCGCTCGTCGCCGTCGCGCTGCTGTCGACCGCGTGCTCGTCGTCGGACGAGCCGCGACCCGGAGGACGCGCGACCGGGGACGACGGGCCGGCTCCGGCCGGGACCGCGGCGACCGGTCCTGCGACCGCCGCGACGGGCGCGACCGGTGAGACGACGACGGAGCCCGAGCCCGAAGGTCCGATCACGGAGGTGGCGCTCGAGGCGCCGCGCAAGGGCTCGTTCCTCGTCGAGGGGCTGTACCCGCGGGTCGAGTCTCGGTGCGTGAACGCCACCCGCGGCTCGATCACCGCGCGCTACCCAGGGACGCTCGTGGTCGAGCGCGCGGACGACGGCTCGCTCACGCTCACCGCGCACGTCGACTTCGAGGACTACCTCAAGGGGATCGCCGAGGTGCCGCCCTCGTGGCCGATGGCCGCGCTCCAGGCACAGGCGATCGCGGCGCGGAGCTACGCGCTCGCCTCGACCGGGTGGACCGGGGAGGGCGAGACGCTCGACGAGCCGATCTGCTCGACGTCGTCGTGCCAGGTCTATCGGGGGATCCCGCTCGACCCCTCGCCCGACCAGCGGCGCTGGGACCGCGCGGTCCGCACCACGCGGGGCGAGATCCTCGTGTACGAGGGGCGGCCCGCGACGACGTTCTACTCCTCGACCTCGAACGGCCGCACATACGGCAACGAGGACGTGTTCGGCGGGGAGCCGCTGCCGTACCTGCGACCGGTGACCGAGGAGCACGACGGCGCCTCGGGCCTGTCGCACTGGCGCGCGCGGGTCCGGTTCGCCGACCTCGCGGTGTTCCTCGAGGCGGCGGGGGAATGGGACGGGTCGGCCATCACCGACGTCGTGGTGGACGGCGACACCGTGACGGTGCGCGGCGCCGGCGGCGAGGTCGCGATGGAGGAGTCGACGTTCCGGGCCGCGATCAACGACTACGACTCGTGCCTGCTGCCGTCGCGGTACCCGCCCGGGGGTCTGCCCACGACGATCCCGTCGCATTGGGTCTCGTACTCGACGCGCGGCGCGAACCTGATCGCGGCCGGGCGCGGCTGGGGCCACGGCGTCGGGATGGTCCAGTGGGGCGCCTACGGGAAGGCGCGGCTCGGCTGGTCCGCCTCCGAGATCCTCTCCTTCTACTACGGAGGGTTCGAGCCCCAGCCCTTCCCCGAGCCGGGCCTGATCGAGGTGCAGATCGCCGACGGCCTCGAGGTCCTGCGGCTCGAGCCGGATGCGTTCGGGGCGGTCGTGGACGGCGAGCCGCTCGAGCGCGGCTGGGTCAGGATCCGCGGCGGCGAGGAGCTCACGGTCGCCGCACGAGGGCCCGCACCGGTTTCCGACCTCGGGTGATCGGGGAGAACGCTCGCGACCACGGGGGGAGCGGACGATGAAGTGTGGACACGCGGGATGCCTCTGCGACGTCGAGCAGGGCCAGGACTTCTGCAGCGATCACTGCCGCGAGCACGCGAGCGGCGGCGACCATCCCGAGCACGCGTGCGGGTGCGGCCATGCCGCCTGCAACGTCGTCGGCGAGTGACGCGCTCGGCGCGTACCTGAACGATCATCTCGCCGGCGCCGCCGCGGGGATCCAGCTCGCCGAGCGGATGTCGAAGGGAACGAGCGACGAGCGGCTCGCGGCGTTGCTCGATCGCTTCGTCAAGGAGTTCCGCGAGGACCACGGGGTGCTCGAGCGCGTGATGGACGCGCACGGCATCACGAAGGACCGCGCCAAGCAGGGGATCGCGCTCGCCGGTGAGTGGTTCACGCGGCTCAAGCACGTCGCGCCGCTGCTCCGGTCGGGCTCGGACACGCTGGTCGCGCTCGAGGACATCGAGGTCCTGAGCCTCGGGATCGAGGGGCGCGCCCTCATGCTGCGTGCCCTCCAGCAGATCCCCTCGGTGATCGCGCTCGGAGACGTCGATCTCACGACGCTCGAGGCGCGAGCGCGGCGCCAGCGCGAGGAGCTCGAGCCGTTCCGGCTGCGGTTCGTCGCCGCGGCGGCCTCGCCGACCGCGTCCTGAGGTCGAACGCGTCCGGGGCCTCCGGTATCCTTCGGCCGATGCCTGCCTACGAGTACGTGTGCCTCGCGTGCGAGCGGACCTTCGAGGAGCGTCGCCCGATGGTCTCGAGCGTCTCGACGGCGCTGGCGTGTCCGGAGTGTGGGAGCGACCGCATCCGGCGGCGCTTCTCGTTCGTCGCGCAGGCCGCGCCGTCGTCGGGGGGACCTCCCGCGGCGTCGGGCGGGTGCTGCGGCGGCGCCTGCGGCTGCGGCTGAGCGCTCGTCAGATCCTGATCGTCACGTCGTTCGAACAGACGGCCGCGCCCGGTTCGCAGATGCGGTAGACGAACCTCCCGGTGCGCCATCTGAGCCTGTCGCGGACCGCGCCATCGTTCGCGGCGATCGCGATCGTGCGGCCGTTGCGCTGCACCGCGACGGTCTCGGCGCTCGAGCCGTACCACGTGAGCCTCACCACGTACCCGCGTCTCGCCCGGCGCTGGCCGCCGCTGAGCGTGATCGTGGGGGACGGTGAGGGGGCCGGACCCGGCGACGTGGTGGGCGGCGACGGGGTGGTCGTCGCGAGGGTGGACTGGACGAGCCGGTTCGGGGTGCCCGCGGGGTTCGCGACGACGCCGGTCGACGCGGTCTCCGCGATCGCCCCGGCGACGTCGTCCGGCGATGCCGACGGAGCGAGCGACAGGTAGAGCGCGGCGACGCCCGCGACGTGCGGCGCGGCCATGGACGTGCCGCTCATCGATGCGGCGGCGGTGTCGCCCGTGCGGTACGCGGATGCGATGCCGACCCCCGGCGCGAACACGTCGACGCAGGATCCGACGTTCGCCCAGGACGGGCGACGGTCGGACGTGTCCGTCGCGCTCACGGTCACCGCCTCGGCCACGCGCCCGGGCGAGCCCGAGCACGCGTCGACCGCGTTCCCGTCCGCGTCGCCGTTGCCGGCGGCGACCACGTACGAGACGCCGTCGGCGATCGAGGCCGCGACCGCCTGATCCATCGCGAGCGAGGTCCCGCCGCCGAGGCTCATGTTCGCGACCGCCGGCTCGCCCGGATCGTGGTCGAGGGTGACCCATTGGATGCCCGCGATGACGTCCGAGGTGAAGCCGGCGCCGGCGCAGTCGAGGACGCGCACGGCGACGACGTCGACGGCCTTCGCGACGCCGTACGTCGCGCCGCCGACCGTGCCGGCGACGTGCGTCCCATGCCCGTGGCAATCGTCGGCGGCGCCGCCGTCGACGGCGTCGAACCCGTTGCTCGCGCGCCCGTCGAACTCGCGGTGCGTGACCCGCACGCCGGTGTCGATCACGTACGCCGTCACCCCGGAGCCGTCCGCCGGATACGTGTAGGCATGGTCGAGCGGCAACGAGGGCTGATCGATCCGGTCCAGTCCCCACGGCGGGGAGGTCTGGGACGCGTCGATCGAGACGCGAGCGTCTTCCTCGACGTAGGCGACGCGCGGATCGAGCGCGGTCGCGATCGCCTGTGGCTCGGTCATCCGTGCCGCATAGCCCGGGAGGACGGCCCCGAAGCGATGGAGGACCGCTGCGCCATGGTCGTCCGCAACCGATGCGGCGAGGGTCGTCCCGGGGGTCCGTCCCACGTCGTCGCGCAGCACGACCAGGTACCGGCCCGGTACCGCGTCGGTCTGGCGCACGAGCCGTGGCGCCCCCGTCGAGGCGGAGGACGCCGCCGGCAGGAACGCGATCGCCGTCGCAGCCGCGAGGGCGGCGGGCAGCACGGCGGACCACGGACGACGCCAGGACATGGTGTTCGTATCGGCTGCGCCGAGCGGTCTCTTGATGCCAGGACGCGCAACGCGGACGCTGGCTCGCTCAGGTCATCGGCGGTGTCCCGGGTTTCCCCTCCGGATCGTCGGGTAGCGGTGCGGACGACGCGAGGAGGCGTTCACCACGATGGAGTTCCAACTCCCGGCGGGATCAACCGCGCCCGCGCTCGCGAGGGCGACGCTCGCCGCCGTCGCGCATCCCCCACCCGAGGTCGCGGGCGACATCGCGCTGCTCACGTCCGAGGTCGTGACGAACGCGATCCGGCACTCGGGGTCGGCGCCGCTCGACGACGTGATCATCCGCGTGTATCCGCGCGAGGACGCCGTCCGCGTCGAGGTGCTGAATCCCGGTCCGAGCTTCGACCCCCAGATCCCGGCCTCGCCTTCGAGGACCGGCACGGGCCTCGGGTTGTTCCTCGTCGACGCGCTCGCCTCGCGGTGGGGCGTCGAGGCCGAGGATGGTCGCACCAAGGTGTGGTTCGAGGTTCCGATCGCCCGCGGCGCCGACGCGGCCGCGGGCTAGAGCACGCCGCGCCGGCCGGCGCGGAACGTCGCGCCGACGAGGACGACCCGGACGAGCAGGCTCGCGAACGACGTCGCCGTGATGATGACGAGGGCGACGAGCGGGCGCCCCGCGATCGCGCAGATCGTCACGATGAGGAACCGCGCGTCGTGTCCACCGAGCAGCAGCGAGATCCCCCGCTCGGGAGGCTGCGGGAGACGCAGGGCCGTGATCCTGTCCTTGGACGCCATCGAGAGCATCGACCCCGACGCCGCGAGCGCCACGAGGACCGCGATGACCGTCGGGGAGTGACCCTCGGTCGGCGAGAGCGACCACACGGCCAGCCCCGCGACGACCGCGGCGTCGCCGAGCCGGTCGAGCACCCCGTCGAACAACGCACCCCACGCGCTCGCGCGAACCTTGAGCCGCGCGATCTCGCCGTCGACGCCGTCGAGCACCGACGCGACGTGCACGAGGGTCCCGCCGAGCACGCCTCGGCCGCCGGAGAGCGCCAACGCGGCGACGACGGCGACGAGGAACGCCAGGACGCTGATGACGTCGGGCGAGATCGGCAGGTGCGCGATCGCCGTCGAGATCCGCGTCGACACCGGCCGGTTCAGGTAGCGAGACACGGGACCGTCGGCGCCCTTGGTCAGCCAGGCACGCAGCAGCCGCGACACGCGACGGAGATCCTCCGGCGTGTCGACGTCCTGCCACGCCTTGCCCTCGGGCAGCGGCACCGCGGCGAGCGGCACCGATGCCGCGAGCTCGGTCACGACGCCTGCGAGCGATCCGTCGCCCCTCGCCGCCACGCGCCGCTGCGCGTCGAAGACCTCGACCGGCAGCAGGAACGCCCCGCAGTCGATCGCCGGGTCGCCGAGCTGTTTGGATAACGCGACGACCTGGTCCTCGTGGAGCCGGACCCGGGTCCCCTCGGCCCACGCCTCGGCGTCGGGCGCATGGTCGACGAGCACCGCCGGGCGCTGCGCCC
>DASPIF010000177.1:0-7455 GCA_035629255.1 Actinomycetota bacterium
GGTCGAGGGCCGATGCCGCGCACGCGCGGAGCTGGCCCGACAGGTCGGATGCCCGGGCCTCCGGGATCCGGATCGTCCTCGGACGATCCGCGACCGCGATGCGTGCGCTCCGCGTCGTGGACGCGATCAGCCGGTCGGCGCGCGCTCGGACGTCGCCGACGCGCGCACGGACCTCGTCCGCCCGCCCGCGGAGCTCGTCGGCCCGGGCCCGGACGTCGTCGAGCGTCCGCCGAGCGGCGTCGATCGAGCGTCGCGCAGACTCGGATCCGGCGACGTACCCGACGGCGAACGAGAGCACGTCCGCGATCTGCCCCAACCGATCCCCTCGTTCGACACGCATCCGTGGTGGCACACGCTACCCCGTCGCGGCCGACCGCCCACGCCGCGCGGCCGGCTCCGACCGCCCCCGACCTTGCTCTCGAGCGGGGAGCCGTGGCAGCCTGCGGCGCGCGGGGCCGACGGCGACGTGATCGGCGCGCCCGGATGCCCGCGGGGAGGCCACGCCCATGAGGAAGGTCCGCAACGCCGTCGCCCTCGCGATCGCGATCGCGCTGGTCCTGCCGGCGATCACGTCCGCGGCCGGCAGCGACCCGTCGGGACGGGTCGAGCGCCGGACGATCGACGCCGTCCGCTCGCGCATCGCTCCGCGGAGCGCCACGATCGAGGAACTGGGCACGCTGACGGGGCGGGAGCTCAAGGCGTGGGCGCGGCGGTTCGTCGAGGTCGGCGCGGACGCCCGCTTCGTCCCGTCGCAGATCGAATGCACGACGGATCCGGCGGACGCGACGGGCGACTTCCGTCTCGATTGCGACACGCTGCTGCCGAACAACGAGCCCGACGTCGAGGTCAACCCGAACGATCCCGACCACATCATCGCGAGCTCGAACGACTACGACTGGTGCTGCGACGGCTTCTACACGACGCTCGATGGCGGCCAGACGTGGGAGCAGGGCAACATGTCGGTCGAGGACCCCAGCCGGATCGGCAGCGACCCCGTCACGGTCTTCGAGCCGCGGACGGGCAACATCCTCCACACGTCGCTCAACTTCCAGATCACGCGGAACGGTCTCGGACGTGACGGCGATCTCGTCGTCTCGATCTCGCGCGACGGGGGCTTCACCTGGGGCAAGCCGATCGTGATCTACGACGGCCAGGGAACCGACATCGCTCCTCGCCAGGTGTTCAACGACAAGGAGTGGATCGTCGTCGACACGAACCCGTCCTCGCCGTTCTACGGACGGGCGTACGTCACGTGGTCGCGGTTCCTGAGCAGGAACGCGTCGTACGCGGAATCGCCCATCTGGGAGTCGCACAGCGACGACGGAGGTCGCACGTGGAGCGAGGCGCAGGAGATCAGTGGGAGCGCGGAGTTCTGCGACATCCAGTATCACGGCCGCGCGAACGAGTGTGACGAGAACCAGTTCTCGGTCCCGACCGTAGCGCCGGACGGCACGGTCTACGTCGCCTTCCAGAACGAGCAGAACTCGGAGATCCAGGAGCCCGGCGAGGGCTTCGGCAACCGCGACCAGATCCACGACAACCAGTACCTCGTCGTCCAGTCGCACGACGGCGGCGTCACGTGGTCGGCTCCCGTGATCGCGGCGACGCTCGAGGACGGCCCGAACGACTATCCGATCAGCTCGCAGGACCGGCAGACCCTCACCGGCTACGACGCGCGCGTGAACTCCGCGGGGAACATCATCGCCGACGACGACGGGGACCTCTACGTGGTCTTCTCCGACAACAGGAACGGAACGCCCGACCGACGCGAACCGGTGACGAACACCGACGTCTTCATGGTGCGATCGACGGACGGCGGGGCGTCATGGGGACCCGTGACCGGCGTGGACACGTCGCCCGGCGACCAGTGGTTCCCGTGGGTCGACGCCGACCCGACGTCCGGCGAGCTCGCGGTGGTGTACCACTCGCGGAACGAGCCGAACCCGGACCTGTACAACACGTTCGTCGCCCGAGGGAACACAGCGGTCGACTTCACGTACATCCAGGTGTCGTCGCAGCCGTCCGACCCCACGCACTCGGTCTTCTTCAAGGCGGGCGTCAAGGGCTGCCACGCGTGCGCCACGTTCATCGGTGACTACAACCGGCTCGCGTACGGCCCCGACGGACGGATCCACGCCGCGTGGACGGACATGCGTCGTCGGTACCACGGCGCGGAGGCCCCGCGGTTCCTCCAGTTCGTCTTCTACGCACAGCTGCCGTAACGGCATCTCGGGGAGCCCCGGTCCGTGCGACCGGGGCCTCTCCCGCGGATGCGGCCGCCGCGGGTAGCATCGCCCGGGGCCCGGAGGAGCAGCGATGGGTGGAGACAAACCGGCCGGCCTGATCGTCGCCGCGGTCGCGGTGGCGACGTTCGTCGCGCTGCCTGCGCTGATCGTCCCGGCGTTCTACCTCTTCGCGAACGCGTACGCGATCGTGACGGGGACGGACTTCTCGTCGGACACGATGAACGTGCCGGTGTTCCTGACGCTCCTCGTCCTTGCGGTAGCCATGTTCGTCGTCGCGATGGCGGTCGGGGTCGGGCTCGTCGGCAGATCGCTGTCGCCGAAGCGTCGCCGCGACGACTAGCGCCTCAGCACCCCGAGTCGACCCAGCGCGGCCCCGCCCCGAGCGGCACACCGAGACGCTCGGCGACACGCTTCAGCCTGCGCCGGTAGATCCGCATCTCGCCACGGTCCCAGTCGGCGTGGGTCGAGCAACGCCACGACGGGTACCGCTCGCGGTGGAACGGGCTCCGGAGGATCTCGGCGTGCCCGATCACGTTGCCCACGTCGATCCCGTACCGCAGCATCAACCACGAAGACAGCCGGAGCGAGGCCCGCATCATCGCGGGGTCCCGGAGGACGTCGCGCGCGTTCGTCCCGACGTGCTCGATCCCGATCGCCGTCCAGTTCATCCCGATCGCGTGCCGGCACCGGACCCTCAGGTTCACCAGCTGGAAGATCGTCCCGTCGGTGTCGACCAGGAACTGTGCGCACACGCCCGGCAGCTCGCCGAGGTGGGGCGAGTTCGCCGCGAAGTGGTTCCACGCGCTGTCGGCGGACGTGCCGGCCGTGTAGTGCTGGACGATCACCCTCGGATCGGTGAGCTCCCACGTGCGCTCGCCGTAGTGCCGCTCGGAGTACACGGCCATCTGGCGCTTTCGCCGCGCGCCGAACGGGATCCGCCGCCACTCGATCGCCGGTCCGATCTCCTCCGGCGCCGGCGGGTCCCCCCTGCGGCCCACGACCGCCATCGACGTCTCCGGCAGCACGAGCACGACGACCAGGACGACCGCGGCGATCGACGGGAGCTGTCTCACGCGACGGCACGCAGCCGCGCGACCGAGCGCTCGCGACCGAGGAGCTCGAGCGAGCCGTCGAGCGGCGGAGACACGGTCGAACCGGTGACCGCGGCGCGCACCGGCTGGTACCCCTTGGTCCGGTTGAGCCCCGCCTCCTGCGCGAGCTCGTCGAGACGTCGCTTGATCGCTCCAGCGTCCCATGGCTCGAGCGCGGCCAACGCGTCCGCGACCGATGCGAGGTACCCGGCGGGTGCCTTCGCGATCAGCGCCGATGCACGCTCGTCAGGCTCGATGTCGTCGGTGAACAGGAAGCGGAGCAGATCGACCGACTGCGTGAGCCGCACCATCCGCTCGCGGACGAGCGGCATCGCGCGTCGGAGCAGGTCGAGGTCCGACGACAGGCCCGCGCGCGCCAGGAAGTGCAGGCAGCGCGACGCGAGATCGTCCCCGTCGAGGGTCTGGATGTAGTGGTTGTTCATCCACTCGAGCTTGTCCACGTCGAAGCGCGCGGGGTTCTTCGAGACGCGCGCGATGTCGAAGGACGCCACGAGCTCGTCCCGCGAGAGCAAGGTCGTCTCCGCGTCCATCGACCATCCCAGCAGCGCGAGCAGGTTGAGCAACGCCTCCGGCAGGATCCCCTCCTCCCGGAACGCCTCGACGCTCGTCGAGCCGTGACGCTTCGAGAGCGGCTTGCCGTCGGCGCCGTTGACCTGGGGGACGTGCGCGTAGGTCGGGGGCGTCCCGCCGAGCGCCTCGATGACCGCGGCGTTGCGCGGCGCGCTCGAGAGCAGGTCGTCGCCGCGGATCACGTGCGTGATCCCCATCAGGAGGTCATCGACGGCGACCGCGAGCAGGAACACCGGCGATCCGTCGGATCGGACCAGCACGAAGTCCTTCAGCTGCCCGGCCGGCCATCGCACCTCGCCCTTGACGAGGTCGTTCGTCACCCACTCCCGCTCCGGCATCGCGAACCGGACCACGTGCGTGCGGCCCTCGCGCTCGAACGCCCCGCGTTCCTCGGCGCTCAGCGCGCGGCACCGGCCGTCGTATCCCGGCGGCTCCCCCCGAGCGAGGGCGGCCTTCCGGCGTTCCTCCAGCTCGGCCTCCGTGCAGTAGCAGGGGTACGCGTCGCCCTGCGCGAGCAGCGTTTCGGTCGTGTCGCGGTACAGATCCAAACGCTGCGACTGGCGGTACGGCTCGTGGGGGCCGCCGAGGTCGGGTCCCTCGTCCCAGTCGATGCCGAGCCACCGCAGCGAGTCCATCACGCCGTGGTACGCCTCCTCGGTCACGCGGCTCGCGTCGGTGTCCTCGACGCGCAGGACGAACGACCCGCCGTGGTGCCGGGCGAACGCCCACGAGAACAGCCCGGTCCGGGCGTTGCCGACGTGGATCGAGCCGCTCGGCGCCGGCGCGAAGCGGCATCGGACCTCCGATGCCGTCACGGCGACGACTCGACCGGGTTCGACAGCGTGCCGACGCCGTCGACCTCGACCTCGACGGTGTCGCCCGGGTCGAGCTTGCCGACGCCCTCGGGCGTCCCGGTCAACAGCACGTCGCCCGGCAGCAGCGTCATGAACGACGTCACGTACTCGATCAGCGTGGCGACGCCGAAGACCATGTCGCTCGTCTGTCCCGCCTGGCGGATCTCGCCGTTGACCCGCGTCTCGACGCGGACGTCGGTCGGGTCGAGATCCGTCTCGATCCACGGGCCGAGCGGGCACGAGCCGTCGAACCCCTTCGCGCGCGCCCATTGGTCGTCGGTCTTCTGGAGGTCGCGCAGCGTCACGTCGTTCGCGCACGTGTAGCCCAGGACGTACCGGGACGCATCCTCCGTCGCCACGTTCCGCGCGAAGCGGCCGATCACGACGGCGAGCTCGCCCTCGTAGTCGACGCGCCGGCTGATCGGCAGGAGCCGGATCGGGTCGCGCGGACCGATCACGGCCGTCGACGGCTTGAGGAACAGGAGGGGCTCCTCGGGGACGGTCATCCCGAACTCGGCGGCGTGCGCGGCGTAGTTCTTGCCGACGCACACGACCTTGCTGGGGACCACCGGCGCGAGCAGCCGGACGTCGTCGAACGGCACCTCCTCGCCGGTCGGCAGGGGATCCTCGAAGAAGGTGCCGCGCAGGACGCGGATCGTGTCGGCGCCGAAGTCGGCGGCGCCGGTCGCGATCCGCTCGCCGAACCGGAACCGGGCGAGCCTCATGGCCGGCGAGGCTACCCGGTCATGCGAGCGCCCGACCCCATCCTCGCGGGACGGGAGCCGACGCCGTGATCGAGGTCGCGCCCAGCCACGACGCGAGATCGCGCAGCGCGGTCCCGGTCGCGTCCACGAGGCCGGCCGTCGCTCGCACGCCCGGTTCCGGGTGGAGCGAGTGGACGAGCAACCGGTCGGCGTCCTTGTCGTTGGCGACGTCGGCTCGCGCCACGAAGCGATCGCCGTGCAGGATCGGCAGCGTGTAGTAGCCGTACCGTCGCTTCTCCTTCGGCGTGTAGATCTCGATCCGATAGTCGAGGTCGAGCAGCGCCTGCGCGCGCTTGCGGTCGGCGATCAGGTTGTCGAACGGCGACAGCATCGTGGTCCGAGGTACCCACTCCCCCGCCTCGATGCGCTCGAGCCTCTGGACGTCCTCCACATGGACGAACCACGATCCGGCGACCCCGTCGACCTGCACCGGCTCGAGAACTCTGCGGCGCACGAGGGAGTCGAGGACGCCGGTCAGCCCCGGGTAGCGATCGCGGGTGAAGGACGCGCGGACGTGCTGCGGGGTCCCGACGCCGAGCGCGCGGACGCTGAGCTCGATCGCGCGTCGGACCGCGGCCGCGTCGCTCAGACGCGTCCCGCGCAGGTCCGGCGGGACCACGCGCTCGGCGAGATCCCACCATCGCTCGAGCCCGCGACGATCGGCGACGAGCAGCTTGCCGCTCGACCACAGCGCGCGGAGCATCATGTCGAGGTTCCGCTCGCTGGTCCATCCGGTGGACTGCCACGCCACCAGGGCCTCCGGGACGAGGGTCGCGAGCTCGCGCAGCCGGAGCGGGCCGTCCCTGCGGACGACGCGGAGCATCGCGCGGCGGAGCCGGTCGTTCGCGAGGAGCCACCGGCGACTCTGCTCGCTCCACCCACCCTCGCGGTCGATCGACCGCATCATCAGGTGGTGCACCGGCCAGTCCTCGGTGAGGACGTACGACGCCGCGTGCGCCCAGTACTCGAACAGCGCGCGTTCGGTGTACGCGAGGACGTGCAGCTGCTCGGGGTCGTAGCCGTCGAGCCGCGACCGGAGGACCAGGTGCTGCGTCCGCGCGACGACCGAGATCGGGTCGATCTGCACGCAGCGGATCGCGCGGACGACGTCGAGGATGGACGCCGGCGTGGACCGCGGGAGCGACCCCGACAGGCGCTGCGCCTCGACCGCCATGCGGCGCGCGGTCGAGAACTCGATCCTTCGGACGGCGCGGGTCACGTTCGAGCGCTCAGGCGAGCCGGGCGCCGATGCCCCAGGTGACGCCGACGCTGCGGTGGTAGCCGGCGAGGATCTCGACCGGCGCGAGGCTCTCGAGCTCCTCGACGGGCGAGGGTCCGAACGTGAGCTCGGCGTCCCCTGTCCAGATCGCCGACCCCTCCCAATCGTAGCTCTTCATCGTGACGAGCTCGTCCATCGAAGGAGGCGAACCCTGCTCGATCGACGGGAAGAACCGCGTGTGCAGCATCGGGAGCGCGTTGACCGAGCCGCTCGACTCGGCGCGCCCCGTGATCGTGAACCTCGCGTCGACGATCCGCCGGTCGTGCACCGACACGCTCGCGCCGAACCGCCCTCCGGGTTCGAGCCGCGGCCCCGCCTTGCCGAACGAGACGGGCCGGGTCATCCAGATCGATCCGAGCTTCTTCGGGTAGCCCTGATGCCACCCGCGGATCAGGGCGAAGTCCTTGTCCACCCAGATCAGCACGCACCTGGAGTACGACTCGCCGCGGTAGCGACAGCGCACGACGACGAACGCCTCCTTGTACTGCGACCGCACCGGGTCGAGGAGCTCCTCGAACGTGTCCGAGCACGACTGCCAGTCTGCGAAGATCATCGCGACGGCGTCGGGGTCTTCGTCGTGCGGCTCGACGCCGGGCGGCAGCCATCGAGCGACCGATCCGGGCGCGGCCC
>DASPIF010000178.1:0-5989 GCA_035629255.1 Actinomycetota bacterium
GGCACGCTCGAGCATCTCCTCGGTCAGCAGCACGTCGCGGGAGGACCGGAAGATGACGTCGACGAGGACGCCCGACCGGAACGCCTTGGAGAGCCAGTGCTCGTACTCGATCCTCGTCTCGAACCCTCGCGCGGCGAGCGCATCGAGGGCCTTCTGCGCCATCTCGGGTCGGACGAAGAGGTCGATGTCCCGTGTCCCGCGGTCACGCCCGAAGATCGCGGACCCGATCCCCCCGATGAACAGGAACGGGATCGAGGCGTCGCGCATCGCATCGAGCGTCTCGTCGAGCACACCGAGGAACGTCCCGACGTCGTCGGCCTCGGTGACACCGGCCTGATCGTGGGTGACCCCGTGCGTGAGCATGCGTGCCGTCCCTCCGCCGCCCGTGCCTAGGGGTCCAGGCCTACCCGGCCCTCTGGAGCGGGAAACGATGCGCTCAGGCGGCCTTCGCCCCGGCGTCGGCCTCCTCGAGAAGGTCGAGGACGGCCGCCTCGACGGCCTCGCGGAACACGGGGTCGGTCGGGTCGTCCGTGCGCAGGCGCTGCAGCGTCGGCGCGATCGTGACGCCCTGCTCGAACCGCTCGATCACGCGGGGATCGACGTAGGACGAACGCGCGATCGCCGGGGTGTTCCCGAGGTAGGAGGCGACGTCCTTGATCGCGCCGCCGATCGCGCGCCGCGTGGACGTGACGCTGGTCCGCTCCTCGTCGCGCGTCGCGAGGAAGACCGCGGCCAGCACCGTGCCGTGCCACGTGCGGAAGTCTTTGGCGGTGAACTCGCCCCCGGTCGCGTCGCGGAGGTACTCGTTGATGTCCGCGGATCGCACGTCCTTCCAACGGGTCCCGTCTCGGTACGCGAGCAGCTCGCGACCGCCGGATCGCCGCGCGAGCATCTCGCGCACGGGTTCGAGCACGTCGGGATCGGCGATCTCCTGCACGCGCCGCTTCCCCGACTTCGCCGTGAAATCGAAGACCGCGACGTCCCCGTTCACCGACACGTGATCTTTGCGGAGCGTGGCCAGACCGAAGGACCCGTTCTGTTTCGTGTATGCCTCGCTCCCGACGCGGAAGAACCCCTGATCGAGCAGCCGGACCGCGGTCGCGAGCGCCTTCTCGCGCGTGATCTCCTCGTCGCCGAGGTCCTCGGCGACGCGCGCGCGGACCGTCGGCAGGGTCCTGGCGAACGCGATCATCCGATCGAACTTGAGGGCGTCGCGGCGGGCGCGCCACGCATCGTGGTACCGGTACTGACGTCGCCCGGCCGCGTCGGTACCGACCGCCTGCACGTGGCCGTTCGCCTCGGGGCAGACCCACACATCGGTCCACGCCGGCGGGATCGCGAGCGCGCGGATGCGATCGAGGATCTCCGGATCGCGTACCGGGCGGCCCTTCGCGTCCACGTATGCGAACCCGCGCCCCCGTCGCTTCCGGACGATCCCCGGCGCGTCGACCCTGACCTTTCGAAGCCGCATCGGCCGTCCTCCGGCCGCGAGGGTTCCCGAGCCCTCTCGCGGACAAACGCACGACAGGCGTACCGACCGACACGCAGGGGTACGGCTGGCGGGACCGTGTCCCGGTCCCGGCCCCGGCGTCGGATCGAGGCCGGACGCTGACGAAGGAGGACACGATGAACGCGCTGCAGCTGCTGAAGGAGGACCACCAGCGAGTCAAGAAGATGCTGGAAGAGCTCGACTCGACGACCGAGCGTGCGGAGAAGACGCGGAAGGACGGTCTCGCCAAGCTCAAGCAGGAGCTGACGATCCACGAGGCGATCGAGGAGGAGATCTTCTACCCGGCGCTGAAACAACACGCCGAGGCGAAGGAGATCGTGCTCGAGGCGTTCGAGGAGCACGACGTCGTCGACGCGATCATGTCCGAGATCGAGGCGACGCCGACGCAGGACGAGACGTGGGCGGCGAAGTTCTCTGTCATGAAGGAGAACCTCGAGCATCACATCGAGGAGGAAGAGGGCGAGATGTTCGACAAGGCTCGCGAGGTCTTCGACGACACGACGCTCACGCAGCTCGGCGAGCAGATGCAGGCGCGGAAGCAGACGGTCGGCTGACCATCCACGGCTCCGAGTCGTCCCGAGGCGCGAAGAGGCCGGAGGCGCGAGGGGTCATCCGCGGGTCGGGTCGGTACGTCCTCGGGACGGCCGGGTGGCGCTGCGAGTTCGCGGCCGTCTCGGAGATCGCGGCCGATGCCGTCGAGCCGCGCTCGCGGAGGCGTTGGCGGGACGGTACCGCGTGCCCCTCGTGCGTTCGCCCGCGCTCGGCGAGGTCTGCGGACCTTCGGCCGGCCGTCGGGTTCTCGCTAGAGCGTCGGGCCCCGACCCTCGTGCTCGTGGTCCACGTCCTCGACGGCCGCGAGGAAGCCCGCGAACCGGTCCATGATCGTTCTCGCGCCGGGTTCACGCCGGACGAAATCCTCCACGTGGTCGGCCACGTCGTTGAACGTGACCTCCTCCTCGCCCCGCTCCTCCCGCAGCCGCTGCAGACCTTCCATCTCGTTCACACGGACCTCCGACGGCCGAGCATCCCGGCGCGGATACCCCGACCCAGCTGCGCTGCAACCTCGGCCCGTCGTTTCCTCGCCTCTCGAGCCGGGTATCCGGCCAAGGCAGGCCCCCGAGGAGGAGAGCCGATGATCCTCGTCCGACACGTGATGACCGAGGCGCCCAAGACGTTGAGCCCCGAGCGGACCGTCGCCGACGCAGCGGGGCTGATGGCGCAGTACGACGTCGGTGTGATCCCGCTCGCCAACGAGAACGGCGCGCTCGTCGGGATCGTCACCGACCGCGACCTGGTGCTGCGGGTGCTCGCGAAGCAACGCGACCCCGGGGACGTCACCCTCGGAGAGATCGCGACGACCACGCCGGTGACGATCACGCCGGACATGAACGTCGCGCAGGCCCGCGACCTGATGAGCCAGCACAAGATCCGGCGGCTCCCCGTCGTCAAGGAGGGCAAGCTCGTGGGGATCCTCTCGCTCGGCGACATCGCCGTCGCCGACGCGTCCAAGCGAGCGGTCGGTGAGGTGCTCGACGAGGTCTCCGAGTCGCGGAGCACGATGGAGCAGAACGACGGACCGACCCGCGGCACGCCCGAGCGGGTCCGCGCCAACGACGCGCCGCGCGGCGGCGGCGCCGCCGTCGACACCGAGGACCCGGTGGCGCGCGAGACCTACTCGACCTAGCGCGCGCTCTCGTCCTCGAGGTCGGGGACGTCGATCGATCCGCCCTGCGCAGCGACGCCCTGACGGATCGTCCGGAGCGTCTGCGCGAGGATCCGGCTCACGTGCATCTGCGACACGCCGACCTCCCGCGCGATCTCGGACTGCGTGAGGCCGCGGAAGAACCGGAGGTACAGGACCGCGCGCTCACGCTGCGGGAGCTGGCGGACGACCGGTGCCACCGTCGCCCACTCCTCCAGCAGGGCCATCGACGGGTCGTCGCCGCCGAGCACGTCGATCGGCGCGGCTCCGTCCTCGGACGCCGGAGCGTCGAGCGACGTCGTCGAGTACGCCTGGCTGGCGTCCATCGCTTCCAAGACGTCCTCGACCGATGCGTCGACGCGCCCGGCGATCTCCTCGATCGTCGGGGACCGCGACAGCTCCTGGTACAGCGCCGGGAGCGCCGCGTTGACACGGAGGCCGATCTCCTGGAGACGCCGCGGTACGCGGACCGACCAGCCCTTGTCGCGGAAATGACGTTTCAGCTCGCCGAGGATCGTGACCGCGGCGTACGTCGAGAACTGGACGTCGCGGTTCGTGTCGAAGCGGTCGATCGCGTTCAACAGACCGAGGCTCGCCACCTGGAACAGGTCGTCGGGGGACTCGCCGCGACCGGAGAACCGGCGGGCGAGGTACTCCGCGAGCGGCAGGGATCGGCGCACCAGCTCCGCGCGCGCCTCGTGGTCGGGCAACCGCCCGAACAGCTCGCGCTCGTGAACCTCCTCGAGCGACACGCCGGCGTTCGGCTTCGAGCGCGCCGTCATGCACGGACCTCGAGCGGCTGTGCGCGCTTCACGAAGCGGATCGAGGCGACGCCGTCACGTCGCTCGAACCGCACGCGTTCGGCGAGCGCCGTCAGGATCTTCCATGGCAGCGTCGCCTTCGCGTCGGGCTCCGGCCATGTCGCCGCGACCCCGTCGCAGACGACCGCGATCTCGAGTCCCTCCGCCAGCGCTTGGACGTCGACGGTCAGGCGCGTCGTCTCCGGGATCTGGAGGAGACGCCCGGCCGCCTCGTCGACCGCGAGCCGGAGATCGTCGACGTCGTCGAGCGACATCGGGAGGCGGGCTGCGACCGAGGCCGCGACCGCGCGCAGGACGTGCACGTAGCCGGGGCCGGCAGGGATCGTCACGCTGACCGTCCCGAGATCACGCAGCGACGCCATGCGCACCACCTATACTTGCCGCTCGCCAGCGCGCCGAGCCTCGATGCGGCCGATCGGCGGTCCATCGACGGAGGGCAGCATGGATCTGGTCCTTGAGAACCGCACGATCGGTGAGTGGACGGTCGTGCGCATCGCGGGCGAACTCGATCTGCACACGTCACCCCAGCTCCGGGACCATGTGGTCTCGATGATCGGCGAGCGCAGCGGGGTGCGCCTCGCGCTCGACCTGACCGAGGTCGGGTTCCTCGATTCCAGCAGCCTCGGGATGCTCGTGACGCTCCTCAAGCGGATCAAGGAGCGCGGGGGTGACCTTCGGCTGGTCGGCGTGTCCGGCTCGCCGATGAAGGTGTTCACGCTCACGGGGCTCGACCGCGTGTTCGAGATCTCGGAGACGGCGGACGACCTGCCCGCGTAACCACCGCGCGCACCATCGCTCGACCCTCCACCCGGACGCATGGGCCAGTAGTACCCGTTCGCCCGTCGGGCCAACAGCGGGAGCGACCTCAACCGGCGGCGCGCATCTCAGCCGACCCGAGGCGCGGGAGCAGCTCGTCGTGCGCGAACCGCAGGAAGCCCTCCTGATCCGGCCCGATCTGGTGGAGGTAGACGTGGTCGAACCCCGCGTCGAGGTACGACCGGATCTGCTCGAGATGCCGGTCGACGTCGGGTCCGCACGGGACCGCGGCGGCGATGTCGTCTGCCTTGACGACCTTGGCGGCCGACTCGAACATCCTCGGCAGCGGCAGCTCCTGTGACGCCTCGCCCTGCACCCCGACCTGCGGCCACCACTCCATCACCGTCTCGATCGCGGCGCGCTCGTCCTTCGCCCAGCACAACGTGACCTGCCCGTACTTCGGTTTCCCGGTCCCCCCGCCCCGCTCGAACGCCTCCACGGTCTCGCGCTCGGGGCCGACCCCGACGAGCCCGTCGCCGATCGCGCCCGCGAGCTCGGCGGCCTTCTCGCCGCTCGCCGCGACGACGATCGGCGGCGGTTCGTCCGGCAGCGTGTAGAGCTGCGCGTCCACGACGGTGTAGTAGCGACCGTCGTGGTCGGTGAGCTCGCCCTTCCAGAGCTCGCGGATCACCTCGACCGCTTCCTCGAGCATGCGGCGGCGCTCCGACGCGGACGGCCAGCGCTCGCCCGTGACGTGCTCGTTGAGGTTCTCACCCGTCCCCAGGCCGAGGACGAACCGGCCCGGCATCAGCGTGGCGACCGTCGCGGCGGCGTGCGCCACGATCGCGGGATGCGTCCGGATCAACGGACACGTGACGCCGGTCCCGATGGCGATCCGCTCGGTCCTGGCCGCGATGGCGCCGAGCACGCTCCAGACGAACGAGGAGTTCCCCTGTCGGGGGATCCACGGATGGAAGTGGTCCGAGATCATCGCGAAGTCGAAGCCAACGTCCTCGGCCATACGCGCGTGCTCGACCAGCGCGAGCGAGCCGTGCTCCTCGGATGACAGCGAGTACCCGAACCGCACCACGGTCCCCACCTCCTAGCTGTGGCGCGCCGCGCGGCGTCTCGGTCCACGGATGCGATCACCGCGGTGGCGCCGCCGGCGCCGGACCGGCCGGTACCCGCGCTCCCACGGGC
>DASPIF010000179.1:0-10570 GCA_035629255.1 Actinomycetota bacterium
TGGCGGGGAGCGCCGGGTGACGATCCGCCCGCCTGCACCGCGCTCCGAGCGCGAGGGTGGATCCGCCGCGGTCGAGTTCGCATTGTTGCTGCCGATCGTCCTGCTGGTCCTGCTCGCGGTGGTTCAGGTGGGCGTCATCGCTCGAGATCGTCTCGTCGTCTGGCAGGCGGCGCGCGCCGGGGCGCGCGTCGCCGCGGTCGATGCCTCGGACGCCGCGGTGACCGACGCCGTCCACGCGGCGGCTCCGCAGCTCGATCCCGACGCGATGACGATCACGATCGAACGCTCAGGAACGCGCGGGGCGCCGGTCACCGTCGGCGTGGCGTACACCGCCACGACCGCGGGCCTGCTCGCCGGCTGGCTGATGCCGTCGAGCATCGCGCTCGCGGCCGAGGCGACGATGCGTCAGGAGTTCGGGTGAGGCATCCGGAGAGGGGCTCCGTGACGATCGTCGTCGCGGGCGTCCTCGCCGCGACGATCGTGCTGGCGATGGGCGCGGCCGACGTCGCACGCGTCTACCTCGTCGCCGCGCAGGCGCAGACCGCGGCCGACGCGGCCGCCCTCGCCGCGGCGCAGGAGCTCGCCGTCCCGTCGGGAACCGACCCCGAGGACGTCGCGAGCGGGTTCGCCGAGCGCAACGGGGCGGACCTCGTCGCATGCGAGTGCTCGTCGGATGCGACGGAAGCCGTCGTCGAGGTCCGTGTCGCCGTCGGGCCGTTGCTGTTGTTCGCCGACGATCGCGTCGTCGTCGCGGAGGCGAGAGGTGTCGTCGATCTCCCGTCGGGGTGAGTCCGTGACCACGCGCGGCGGCCGGCCGACTTGACGGAGGCCGGGTGTACGATTCCGCGATGCCGAATCGGAGGCGGGAGACCCCGGCGATCCTGCGGCCCACGCGTCGCCAGCTGCTCGCGACCGTCGACTACACGTTGGCGAAGCGGGCGCTGCTCGCGCAGGTTCGGACGGGCATCCTCGGTCGATCCGACATCTGCGACGCGCACCCGGAGCTGATGCGGGCGGCCAAGAACGTCGGCGAGAACTCGCGCCGCGACTGCCCGGTGTGCTCGAACGCGAAGCTCCGGCTCCTCGCGTACGTCTTCGGCGACGGCCTCAAGGACCAGAACGGGCGGGTCTGGCCGCTCGACGTGGGCCTCGACATGGCCGCGGACCGGCCCGGCTCCTGGTGCTACGTCGTCGAGGTCTGCACGGAGTGCCAGTGGAACCACCTGTCCGAGGCGTTCGTCGCCAGGGCCGCCCGGGCCGGCTGACGCCGCCTCGGTCTTTCGGCCGAACCTCGCCGCCACAGGAACGCCACGCGTTTGTGGGCTCCGTTCTGAGGGGAATCCGAGGCCGTGGCTAGACTCGGGGACCGCGTGTCGACCACCCGAGCCGCTCCCACCCGATCCGATCGTGCGAAGCGTGGCCTGGGTGCGAAGCGCGCTGCGCGGCAGAAGGGCTTCAAGCCCTGGCTGAAGCGCTGGTGGTGGGTCTTCGTCGCGGTGCCCGGCGCCGCGATGATCCTGATCCTCGCGATGCTCGTGTACGTCTACTCGCAGCTCGAGCTCCCGAACACGCCGCCGCCGCTGCAGACGACGTTCCTGTTCGATCGCGACGATCGTCAGATCGCCCAGCTCCACGCGAGCGTCGACCGCACGATCATCGACCTCGAGGAGATGCCGCGCGTCCTTCGCAACGCGGTGATCGCGGTCGAGGACAAGGGCTTCTACGAGCACCCGGGGTTCGACCCGATCGGCATCGTGCGCGCCGCGTGGACCGACATCGTCTCGGGCGAGGTCGTTCAGGGAGCCTCGACGATCACGCAGCAGCTGGTGAAGAACGTCTACGCCGGGCACTACGAGGACGATCCCGAGACCGGGGCGAAGACGTACGTCGTCCCGCCGAGGACGGTCTCTCAGAAGGTCCGCGAAGTGCTCCTCGCTGTCAAGGTCGAGCAGTCGTTCACGAAGGACGAGATCCTGGAGCGCTACCTCAACACCGTGTACTTCGGTCGCGGCGCGTACGGCGTCGAGGCGGCTGCGCAGACGTACTGGCAGAAGCCCGCGAGCCGGCTCGACCTCGTCGAGTCCGCCACGCTCGCGGCCGTGATCCAGAGCCCCGGCTTCTACGACCCTGTCGAGCACGAGGAGGAGGCGCGGGACCGCCGCAACTACGTCCTCGAGCAGATGGTCGACGCCGGGTTCCTCACGCGGGCCGAAGCCGACGAGGCGAAGGCTGCGGAGGTCGAGACCAACCCGCTCGAGCAGGGGTTCGACTTCTCGGCCAAGCTCGGGTACTTCCTCGACTTCACCCGCCGGCAGCTGATCGATCAGTACGACGAGGCGACCGTGTACGGCGGCGGACTGCGCGTGACGACGACGCTCGACATGGACATGCAGAAGGCGGCCCAGGATGCCGTTGCGACGAACCTGCCCGATCCCGAGGACCCCGACGCGGCGCTCGTCGCGATCGACCCTCGGACCGGCGGGATCCTCGCGATGTACGGCGGCAGGAACTTCGAGCGGGACAAGGTGAACCTCGCGACCGGCCAGTTCGGCGGCGGGACGGGGCGTCAATCGGGGTCGGCGTTCAAGGTGTTCACGCTCGTCGCGGCGCTCGAGAACGACTACCCGCTGGACTCGACGTGGAACGGACCGTCGACGATCACGATCCCAGATGAGAAGTGCTACACGGACGGCGCGCCGTGGGAGCTGTCGAACGCCAGCGACTCGGAGAACGGGACCTTCACGCTGCTGTCGGCGACGACCCACTCGGTGAACACCGTCTACGCGCAGATCGCGTCCGCGGTCACGCCGGAGGCGATCGTCGACGTCGCCGAGCGGATGGGGATCACGTCGCCGCTCGAGCCCGTGTGCTCGATCACGCTCGGGACGCAATCGGTCTCGGTCCTCGAGATGACGCGCGCGTACGCGACGCTCGCCGCGAGCGGCTGGAAGCATCCAGCGACCCCCGTCCAGGAGGCTCGGGACGCGAACGGTGAGCGGATGCCGACGAGGTACGGCGGTCCCGGCGAGCAGGTCCTCGACGAGGATGTTGCGAACATCGCGACCGAGGCGCTCGTCACGGTCATCACGAGCGGGACGGGCACGGCCGCCGACATCGGGCGTCCGGCCGCAGGCAAGACGGGCACCGCGCAGGACTACAAGGACGCATGGTTCTGCGGCTACATCCCGCAGCTCGCGGCGTGCGTTTGGGTCGGGTACGAGGACCAGCCGCGGCCGCTCGAGAACATCCAGGGATACTCGGCCGTGTTCGGCGGCACGATCCCCGCCAACATCTGGCACGACTTCATGACGGTCGCGACAGAGACCATGCCCGTCCGCGAGTTCCCAGAGGGCTCGGACGAGGACCTCACGAACACGCCTCCGACCCCCGTCCCGGTCACGCCGACCGGCGCGAGCGGCACAGGACCGACCGGACCGACCGCCGAGACGGCGCCGACGGGGCCCACGGCCGAGACCGCGCCCACCGGACCGACCGACCCCACGGGGCCGACGGCACCGACCGGGCCGACGGATCCCACGGGGCCGACGGCACCGACCGGGCCCACCGGCGCGACGGGCGGGGCGGGCGAGGGCGGACAAGGGGGCGGAGGCGGCGGCGGCAACGTCGGGGCCGACGGGCCGACGGCGAAGGCCGTGCCGGTCGAGCGGCGGCGGGGCCTCGGCGCTATGACGCTTCGCTGACCGAGAACTCGCGCGGTGCCGGGACCGCGTCGAGCGGCAACGTCGCGAGGACGGTCGTTCCTTTGCCCGGCGTCGAGTGCACCATGAACGTCCCGTTCGCGAGCTCGACGCGTTCGCGCATCGACGCGAGCCCCACACGGCCCATCTGGAGGTACTCGCGCGCCTTCGCGGCGTCGAAGCCCTGGCCGTCGTCGACGATCTCGACCCGGAGCTGCCCGCCCACCGCCTCGACCGAGACGTCGACGGTCCGAGCCCTCGCATGCTTCGAGCTGTTCGAGAGCGCCTCCTGGACGATGCGGTAGGCGAGCGTCTCGAGGTCCTGTGGGATCTCCACGCTCGTCCGGCCGACGAACCTGCTCACGACGTCGTGATCCCGTCCGTACTTGTCGATCGTTTCGCGGAGCGCCGGGATCAGGCCGCGCTCCTCGAGCAGCGGTGGCCGGAGACCGGACATCAGGCGGCGGAGGTTGTCGGCCTCCTCGGAGAGCTCCCGCCGCACCTTCGCGAGCACGTCGAGCCCTTCGCCCACGTCGCCCGCCTTCAGCATGAGCAGGACGGCCTCGAGCGAGAGCGACGCCGCGGAGACCCCCTGCACGGGTCCGTCGTGGAGATCGCGCGCGATGCGGTTGCGCTCGCTCTCGATCGCGGCGTTCGTGCGCCGCATGATCCGCGTGCGGTCCTCGTCGCGATCCTGCAAGAACTTGAACAGCGACCGGATCGTCTGGTCCGCGACCCGCGCCGCGGTCACGTCGCGGACGAGCAACAGTCGACGCGGCGGATCCCCGGGGATCTCGGACATCCGCGACTCGAGGTAGACGGCGTTCCCCTCGCGGCGAAGCGTCCCCTGGCCGGTCGCGGGCAACGCCGCGAACGATTCGTCGGAGTCGATCGAGGCGGACAGCGCCCCCCAAGGCTGTCCCTCGACGAGCGCTTGGGGGAGGTCGATCATCCGGCAGAACGCGCCGTTCGCTCGGATGACGACGTCTTTGTGGTCGAGCTCCACGATCCCGTCGACGGCGGCCTCGAACACGGTGCGGAGTCGTTCCTCCGACTCGCGAAGCGTTTCGTTCGCGCGGCGGAGCCTCGCGAGCGCTTTGTCGGTCTCGCGGAGCGCGACCTCCTTCTGGTCGAGCGCGTCTTGCACGGCTCGCTGCGCATGCGAACCTCGGACCTGATTCACGACGATGCGGACGACGATCGCGACGGCGAGGAGTCCGATCAACGCCGACGACTGGATGGCTCCGAGCCGCCGATCGACCTCGAGCGTGGCGATCACGCCGAGCGCGGCGCATGCGGCGCTCACCGACAGCGTGGTGAGGATCGGTCGGCCGTAGCGCGCGGGTCGCTTCCGTTCATGCCCGGCGGTCCGAGGGATCACCCACATGATCGCCGCGAGGAAGAGCGACCCGAGCGCGATCGGCAGATCGATCCGCGGATCGCCTGGCCGGAACGTGCCGCCGATCCATCGGTCGGCGAAGGTGAGGACCGCGCCGGCGAACGCGGTGATCGCGGCGAACATCGCGAGATGCGGCGCCGTGGGCATCCAGAGCGCGAGGGCACCGAACGCTGCGATCGCGAACGCGACGATCGCCGCGAACTCGATCGAGGACAGCACGCGCGTGAGGTCGCCGTCCTCGGGACGAAGGAGCAGGTACAGCAGCGTCCCGACCGCGATGCCGCTGAGGACGACGTCGGCGGCGATCTCGCGGCGGTCCTCGCGGGCGATGTGGCCGCGGAACTCGAACCCGGTGGGGATCAGGAAGAGGACGCCGATCCCGAAGAACGCGACATCGAAGAGCGTCGGGCCCTCGAACCGCACGCCCTGGACCTCGAGGACGGCGACGGTCACCGACGCGCCGGCGAGTCCGAGGATGCCGAGCCCGAGCCACCGCGCGGTTCGCCAGGCGTCGGGTCGACGGGAGCGGGCGAAGATCACGCCCGCGGCGAGGACACTCGCCGCCCCGACGATCGCGCCCGGGAGTCCCGCGGTGCGGCGCAGATCGTCCGCTCGGGTCAGGTACGCGGCCAGCAAGCCGCCCGCCACGACGATGAGGACGGCGGGCACGCTCCAGACGCGCGCGCGGGAAGGAGGCGTCGACATCGGCCTGCGATGGTGGCACAGGGGGCGAGCCGACTCCATCACCCGCGGGTTGCCCGGCAGGCCCGGTCGGCCTAGGCCGGTCGACCGGCAGGTCAGATCGAGGTGGCTCCTGCAGCTACTCGATCAGTCGGCGCCGGAGGGCCTCGGCGACCGCGGCGGTCCGGTCCGAGGCTCCGAGCTTCTCGAAGATGTGCTCGAGGTGCGTCTTGACCGTGTCTGGCGAGATGTACAGACGTTCGGCGATGTCCCGGTTCGTGTGGCCGAAGGCGAGGAGCTGGAGCACCTCGATCTCGCGGGCCGTCAGCGTCTCCGCGCGCCGGTCGCGCTCCTTCGCCTGGCTGAGCTCCTCGGCGAGGGCGACCACGAGCTGTGGGTCGATCACCATGTTGCCGCCGGCGACGAGCCGCACGGTCTGGATCAGGTGTTCGGCGTCCCGCGCCTTGAGCACGTAGCCCCTGGCGCCGCTGCGCACCGCCTCGACCACGAACTGCCGGTCGTCGTACGCCGTCAGCATGATCACGCCGATGTCGGGGAACCGGTCGCGGATCTGCCTGGCGGCCTCGAGCCCGTCCATCTCGGGCATCCGGATGTCGACGAGCGCGATGTCGGGCGTCTCCCGCTCGATCAGGTCGAGGAGCTCCTTCCCGTTCGCCGCCTCGCCGACCACCTCGATGCCATCGGCCATGTCGAGGTACCGACGCAGGCCCTGCCGAACGAGCGAATGGTCGTCCGCGACCGCGACCTTGATCGTCTCCAGCTCCCAGCACCCCCTGCGTCGGCGCGGCTCATCCTATACGGCGGTTCCGGGCGACCGGGAGCCGGGGTATGCGTCAGAAGACGTAGAACCAGTTGAGTGTGAGCACGCACAGCGCGAGCATGGCGGCGATGCCCGCGACGACGATCGCGACCCGAGCGACCGGGCGATCGTGGGTGAGGTCGGCGGCGACCCAGGTGATCGGGAACAGCGTCGCGGCGAAGCGAGGCATCGACATCAACGGCCGGCCCGGATACACGAACAGCATCGGGCCGAGGAGGCTCGCCCACACGTAGACGGCGTACGCGGGCCGCAACCGCCACGCCGCGAGGACGGCGAGGCCGATCACCGGGACGACGATCGCGAGATCCAGCGCCCAGTATCCGCCGGCGGGGTGGCCCCACCGGTCCACCGTGATCCGCGCCGCGTCCCAGATCGTCTCCCACGGCCACGAGAACGATCGCTGCCAGAGCTGCTGCTTCGTCAACGGGATCGCGGCATCGCCGCCGACCACGTGCCACCACGCGGCGTACGAGAGGGTGCCGAGCGCGACCGCCGGACCCGCAAGCAGCGGCGCGAACGACCGCCGGCCCTCCGACCGTTGCTGCAGCGCCTCGACGATCAGCACCGGGACGAGGGCGATGCCGATGCTCCTCGTCGCCGCGGCGAGGGCGCCCGAGATCGCCGCGATCGCCCATCGACGGCGACGCGCCGCGAGGATCGATGTCGCCGCGAACGCGAGGAAGAGCGACTCGCTGTACGGCAGCATGAAGAAGTACGAGGTCGGGAACGCGCACAGCACGATCGTCGCGAACCGCGCGCCGTCGCGGCCGACCGCGTCCTCGGCGAGTCGATGGGTCGCGAAGAGCGCGATGACGAACGACGCGTTCGACACCACCGTCGCGGCCGCGAGCGGATGGCCGCCGAGAGCGACGGACACCGCGCGGGTCGCGAGCGGGAACGCGGGGAAGAACGCCGCGCTCCCGTCGCCGACGCGGTAGCCGTCGTCGGCGATCCGCAGGAACCACAGCGCGTCGAACCGCTCGAACGCGCTGAACAGGCCCCCCGGGCCCGGGTGGATGGGCGGGGCTGGCCATCCGGGGACCCCCTGGGCCGTGAGCGAGGGGAGTGCGTCCGCGATCAGCGCCGCGACGACCGTGATCGACCTCAGGCCGACGGCGGCGGTGAGACAGAAGACGACGGCCTCGCGGAGGGAGGTCGAGGGGGCGCGGCTCGCGGACGGGGACGGTCGTCGTCGCGTCGCGGTCGTCACGCAGGGGCCGGCGCGCTCGCTCGATCGCCGAAGCTGAGCGGGACGGGTTCGGCGCCGACGTCGCGGCGCCTGACCCAGGCGACCACGCACGCGATCAGGACGACCGCTCGGACGACGACCGCGGCCTCGAAAGCGCCGATCGGCAGGCCGCCGAAGCCCGCGAGCTCTCCGAACCACGAGAACCTCGTGACGAACACCGCGACGTCGGCGAGCTCGAAGGCCGCGAATAGGCGGAGGTCGGGGAGCGCGAGTGCGAACCACGGCAGCAGCCACAGTCCGTACTGGGGCGAGTACACCTTATTCGTCAGCAGGAAGACGATGAGCACCGGGAACGCGAGCGTCCACCGCGCGAAGCCCGGCTCGCGGCTCGCCTTCCATCGCCACAGCACCGCGACGATCGCGACGAAGAGCACGACCGACGCGACGTTGATGACCCCGATGCCGCCGCACGTGAACTCGCCGGTCGCGCGGTGACACGCGATGAACCAGAAACTGTCCCAGTCCGCGGCCCGCGCCGAGTTGAATCGGAAGAACTCCCACCACGCACCCGGGGACGCGAGCGCGAAAGGCAGGTTCGTCACGAGCCATGCACCCACGGCGGCCCACGTCAGGTACGTCCCGCGCTCGGGCTCGCCCGCCCGGAACCGGCCCGCCACGAACGGGATCAGCACGAGGGCCGGATAGAGCTTGGCCGCCGCCCCGAGCCCGATCAGGACGCCGGCCCAGACGTCCCGACGTCGGAGGTAGGCGAGGGTCGCGGCCGTCGCGAACGCGACCGCGACGAGATCCCAGTTGATGAAGGCGTAGACGAGAAGGGTCGGGGCGAGCACGAACCAGAGCGCCCGCGGCCCCGCCATCACGTACAGGCAGATCGCGACGACCGCCGCGGCGAGCGCGAGCAGGATGACGTTCGCGAAGAAGAACCGAGGGATGTCGTTGCCCGAGACCCCCGAAGCCAGCCGCATCGTCCACATCGACAGGACGGGGTATTCGTCGCACTCGCCCGGCAGCGACCGGTCGCACGGATCGAGGTACGGCAGGCGCCCCGCGCCGAGCTGCTCGGTCCCGAGGAGCGGCACGATGTCCGAGTAGCAGAGACGCTCGTACTGTCGGCCGTCTGCCCAATCGCCGCTCGCGCAGGGTGCCTTGACGACGACCCCGAGCGCGAGCGTGCCCGCCAGACACGCGAGCACCAGGGCGAGCGAGACGGGGCGGGCGGGGGCGGCCACGGCCGCGCATCATCGCACGCGTCGTCGGGCGGGAGCCGGCCGCGTCCGGAACCCGGACGCGCAGCGGGGCCGCCGAGGGGGAGGCGGCCCCGCCGTCACCTTCGGGCCGACCGATCGGTCGGTCCGGGTCGCGGACCGCTCCCGTGGGGCTCGGCCCGCTGTGTCCTTGCCGTCGCCGATACATCGGTCGCGCACCCCGCAGCAGCGCATGGCCCACGGGGGTGGTTTCTCGTGTGGTCCTTCCGGACTAGTCGCGGCCTCAGACGTCGATCTGGCCGTGGCGCACGGCGAGCGCGACGGCCTCGAGCTTGGAGTGCACCCCGAGCTTGGCCAGCACGTTGCGGATGTGCGTCTGGACGGTCTGCGGGCTGATGAACAACGACGACGCGATCTCGTCGTTGCGCGTGCCCTGGGCGAGCATCCGGAGGATCTCCCATTCCCGGTCGGTGAGCGCGTCGAACAACGCCTGGATCTCGCGGCGCTCCTGGCGCTCCTTCGTGACCCGCTGCAGGAGCCTCGACAGCGTCGAGGGGTCGATCAGCGACTCGCCCTCGGCGGCGGCGCGGGTCGCCCGGAGCACCTCGTCGGCGGGCTCGTCCTTGCCCAGGAACGCCGACGCACCCGCCTCGACCGCGTGCACGAGCAAGCGCTCGTCGCGGTGCGCGGTCATCACGACCACCTTGGTGGTGGGGGAGACCTCTTTGATCCGTCGCGTGGCGTCGAGTCCGCTCATCGAGTCGCCCTTGAACTCGACGTCCATCAACACGACGTCCGGCCGATGCTCCTCGCACAGGACGATGGCCTTCGCGGGGTCGTGCACGGGGGGCGCGACGAGCCGCAGGCCCTCGTGACGCTCGATCACCATCGCGAGCGCGTCGGTCAGGACCTTGTGGTCGTCGCAGATCACGAGCGAGACGGCGTCTTCGCCCACGCTCAACCCTCCCTCCCAGGGAGCGAGACGCGCAGGATGGTACCGCCGTCGTCTCGGTCGACGATCTCGATGTCCCCCCCGTGCGCGAGCACGTGGGCGCGCGCGAGGAAGAGGCCGAGGCCCGCGCCGGGGGTTTCCTCGTAGCCGGCGGGGCGCCAGCGCCCGAACCGCTCGAACACCCTGTCGACGCGGTCGAGCGGGATGCCCGGTCCTCGGTCGGCGACCTCGATCACTGGGTCGCGGTCCTCGCGGCGTACGGCGACCTCGATCGGTGCGTCGGGCGGCGAGAACTTCGCCGCGTTGTCCACGAGGCTCGCGACGACGGAGCCGAGGTGACGGCGATCGACCGCCGCCCGAACGTCGGGTTCGGTCTCGACGGACATCGGATGACCTGCGTGGGGAGCCTCCCACGCGACCTGCTCGACGAGCGCGCCGAGGTCCTCCTCCCGCAGGTCGTACTCGAGCCGGTCGGCGTCGAGGGCGAGCGCCTCCGCGGACTGGTCGGCGATCCGACGGACCCTCGCGGCCTCCTCGTCGATCAGCCGGAAGAACTCCCGCCGCTCGTCCTCGCTCATCTGGTC
>DASPIF010000180.1:0-3947 GCA_035629255.1 Actinomycetota bacterium
GGGGCATGGTGGATCATCGAAGTCGTGCTCCTGGCCGGGATCCAGGTGGTGATGGCGGTCGCGGTATCGCGACGTTCGTCGGCCTCCCGCCAGAATCCTCCGACGACCAGCTGAATCACCCGAGGGGGACCGTCGATCCCACGGCCGGGCACCGGGAGCGGCACGCGTGGGAAACAGGGAACGGATCGATCAGCCTCCGATCGCAGACGGGTCATCTGGCCCCCGTGACGCGTCGAGGGCGAACGAGAGACACGCGGCGAGATGGCCCCGAGGGCGTCGACGCTCGTGGAGCCCCGCATGGCGATCGACCTCGGACCCAGACGGTGTCCCGGAACTCACGCCACAAGTCACGGCTTCCTGTCGCTCGGTCGATAGGGGTACTATCGCGTCGGCCGGGAGGAGCGGGGGCCTTCCCTCGAAACCCTTCCCCCTAGAAGTGGCATCGGGCTTTGCGCCCTCGCTCCCGGTCATCTCGCGTCCTCCCTCGACCGTCGCGCCGGTCTCCTCGCTTCTCGTCCGGAACCGAGGAAGACGACCTGTAGCCGATACGGCATCGCACACAGGGTTCGTCCCGGCCGACAGGCGTCGCCCGCAGATGGCGGATGAACGACACGAGCGCGTCTTGGCGTCACCTATGCTTCGTGTGATGTCTGAGGTACGAGACACGGTCTCCCTCGCCCTCGGAGGTGCCACAGCAGCCGCTGAGCAGGCGGTTCGCACCGGGGGCCTGGATCGTTCCTCGCAGCTAGCACGCGCCGGTAGCTCAGTGGACAGAGCGGCTGCCTTCTAAGCAGCGGGTCGGAGGTTCGAACCCTCCCCGGCGCACCATGGCGTGGAACCAGACACACCCGGCGCGCGGTCCGAAGGCTCATCGAGTTCCGGCTGTGCCCGGATGCGTGCGACGCATCGTGCGCTCGCATCGCGGGGCGGGACACCGCGGGCGGTCCCCGGCCCGCGATGCGTCGATCGATCGTTCGACCTGACCCCGACGAGGTCTCGCTTCGGTTCGTCGAGACGTCCGCCGTCGACGCGCCTGGCTCAAGGCACCACGGAGCGTGCCGAAGTCACAACGGAGCCATGAACGGATCCCGATCCCGCCGACGCTGGCAGCGACTCTCGTTGCGAGCCAAGACCATCGTCGTCATGGCCGTGCCCATGGCGCTCATCGTCCTGGCCGTGCCGCTGATGTCGTTCGCGCAGCGCGAGTCGTCCCGCGTCGAGCAGGATGTCGAGCAGGCGTACCGCGTCCGGCAGCGGCTCGCTCAGGTGCTGCAGTCGCTCGTCGACGCCGAGACCGGGATCCGCGGGTACCTCCTCACCGGAGATCAGGAGTTCCTCACGACGTCCAACGAGGGCGTCGCGTCGGTGCCACGCGCGATCCGCGGTCTCGACGTCCTCCTCGCCGACGAGACCGGCCCGGCCGAGCGTCGGCTCGAGGATCTCCACCGGCTCGCGGACGATCGCATCGAGGTGATCCTCGAGACGCGGGCGTTCGCCAAGCGCACGCCCCCCGGGACGATCCCCGAGCGCATCATCGCCCGCGGCCGCGAGCTCATGGACCAGATCCGCGTCCTGATCGCGCAGATGGACGACGCGGAGGCGACGCGGCTCTCCAACGCCCGCTCGCGACTCGCGACGGCCGAACGCATGAGCTTCATGCTCTCGGTCGTTCTCGTCCCGCTCGCGATGTTCCTCACGATCCTCGTCGCCCTGCGCCACACCGCTTCGCTCGTCCGGGGGATCCGGCGGATCGAGGAGAACACGCGTCGCCTCGAGCGAGGCCAGCCGCTGCTCGCCCCGCCGAGCGGCGACGACGAGCTCGCCCGCCTGGGTCGCGTCCTCGATCAGACCGCGGTGCGGCTCGTCGAGCAGGAGGCACAGCTGCGCGAGCTCGCGCTCGAGGACGATCTCACGGGCCTGCCCAACCGGCGTGCGTTCCAGCAGATCGCCGCGCACGAGCTCGAGCTCGCGAAGCGCCGGTCGACCGCGACGGCGTTGCTGTTCGCCGACGCCGACGGGCTGAAGGACGTGAACGACGCCCTGGGACACTCGACGGGCGACGAGATGCTGCGGGAGGTCGCGGACGTCCTGCGGGAAGAGCTCCGTGCAGCTGACCTGATCGCGCGGATCGGCGGCGACGAGTTCGTCGTCCTCCTGTCGCCCGACAGCGCTCAGGAAGGCGACGCCGTCCTGGAGCGGATCGCCAAGGCCGTCGCGGAGCGCAACGGGCAGGTCGGTCGCGCCTACGAGCTCGGCCTCTCGATCGGGATGTCGCTGTTCGATCCCGCGGATCCGGCCACCGTCGATGAGCTGATCGAGCGCGCGGACGCCGACATGTACCAGGTCAAGCGCGCGAAGCGACTGGCGCGCGCTAGCCAGTCGGGCGAGGGGACGAGGATCCGTCCCGAGCGTGTGGTCGACGACCGGAGCGACGCGCTCCGAGCGGCGCGGTCCTAGACGAGCGTCGCCTCGACGCCGGCCCGGCCGATCGCGGCGAGGATCTCGTCGTCGGACAGGACCTCCCGGTCGGCCTCGACGACGATCTCGACCTCACCGGGCGCGACGTGGATGTCCCCGATCCCGGGAAGCTCGGCGAGCTCGGACCGGATCTCCTCGGCCCGGCCGTCGCCGGGCGCTTCGGGCAGACGGAACCGCTTGCGAGCCATGCGCGACCGCTACCCGAGTCTCCGACCACGGAAACGGCAGGCACGCAGCGTCAGCGCAGGCTCAAGGCGCCCCGGCGGCAGGTCGAAACCCCCATCGTGAAGACCTGCCTCCACTGCGGCGCCGATTCGCGTCCATCGGTGATCCGATGCGCGTCCTGCGGCCGGTCGTTCTCCGAGACCCCCGCGCCGGAGACCGATCAGGCTCCAGTCCGCGCCCGCGTCGGCGTCGGGACCGGAGCCGCGGCGCCCGATACGACCGCGTCGCGCGTGTCCTCGCTTCCGAAGGATGGCGGCCGTGCCACGACGGGATCGCCAACGCGATCGCAGGTGTGGGCAACGACGACGCCCGGCCCCGTCACGCCTCCGAAGGCGCCGGCACCCGCGGCACGTCGCGCGAGCCCTCCCTCCGATCTCGCAGGTCGTCGCGCGCTCCCGTCCGCGCGTCCGCGATCGAATCATCCCGACCTCGTCATGCTGCTCGCCGGTCTGGCGACGGGGTACGCCGCGTACGCCGCCTGGAGCACGATCGGCCTGCGGTGGGTGGAGATCTCGATCGCACGCAAGGACATCGAGGGCAACGTCACGGACATCGGGACCGCAGCCTTCCGCGGGACCGAGTCGATGGCCGGGACGTTCGCGCAGGCGATCGTCGTCGTCCTCGGCGTGGCGGCGGTGCTGTGGTTCTTCTTCGGACTGCAGCGCGGATGGACGATCGCGTGGTTCGCCTCCCCCGCGATCGGAATCGTGGCGGCCATCCTCGCGGTCGGCGGGACGATCCTGTCGGTCGTGCTCTGGTTCGTCTGGAAGGACGCGGTCGTCGCGAACGCGACCCGCTTCGGCGTCACGCGCGAGGAGCTCGTCGAGGTCCTCGAGGACGTCGAGCGCTCACCGGTCGTCGACCTCACGAGGCTCGCCGGTCCCACGCGGTTCGGGACGATGATCCTGCTCGCCCTTGCGGCATCGTGCGCCGCCTGGTGGGCCTATCGCAAACGCACGTCCTGACGGCTCAGAGCTTCGGGTACGGCTGTCCGCGGTCGGTCACGCGCAACGCCTTCGCCGCGTCCGCGTAGCCCCATCGGGGGGGCAGATCGATCTTGCGGTCGCAGTGACCGCACGTGAACGACTTCCAGCGCTTGTTGACCGTCTGGATCGTGTCGCACTCGGGGCACCGGAAGAAGCGGATCTCGCCGTAACACGTGAAGCACTGATACTCGGCGGCGTCGTCGGCGATCAGCTGCGGCGTCAGGCACCACGGACACGTGAGGTACGCCACCGTCAGGC
>DASPIF010000181.1:0-4993 GCA_035629255.1 Actinomycetota bacterium
CGCGTTCCTCGAGCGTTTCGCGGATCGCACGGCCGCGATCGAGGTCGGCGATCCGCTCGACGGGTCGACCGAGATGGGTCCGCTGATCTCCGACGGTCAGCGCGCGACCTCGCTCGAGTACCTCGAGATCGGCGAGCGGGAGGGCGCGCGCCGCGTCGTCGGCGGCGAGGTTCCCGACGGGGACGGGTTCTACCTGCGACCCGCGGTGCTCGCCGACGTGGACAACCGCTGGCGCGTCGCCCAGGAGGAGATCTTCGGACCCGTGGCCTGCGTGATCCCATTCGACGACGACGATGACGCGGTCCGGATGGCGAACGATTCACCGTACGGGCTCTCCGGCTCGATCTGGACACGGGATCTCGGCCGCGCGATCCGCGTCGCGAAGGCGATCCGCACCGGCGTCCTCAGCGTGAACTCCGCGAGCAGCGTCCATACCGAAGCGCCGTTCGGCGGCTACAAGCAGAGCGGCATCGGGCGCGAGATGGGGATGCACGCCGTCAACCTCTACACCGAGGTCAAGAACGTGTACCTCTCACAGGAGTAGCCACGAGGTCCGACCCCGGATCCGCATGCTCACGGTTGGGTAGGCTCGGGGCGACATGGACCTGCCCGCAGAGCTCTCCAATCGGCCGCCGCGCAAGGCGGGATCCCAGCCGACGTCGACGCTCACGCTCGACGCGTATGAGCGTCTCAAGGCCGAGCTCGACCAGCTGAGGTCGGACGGTCGTTCGAACATCGCCGAGAAGCTCAAGGCGGCGCGGGAACACGGGGACCTCCGCGAGAACGCCGAGTACGACGCCGCGAAGAACGAGCAGGCGTTGATGGAGGCGCGGATCCGCAACCTCGAGCAGATGCTGCGCGATCCCGAGATCGTCGAGGCGCCTCCGGCCTCCGAGGTCGTGAGCGCGGGGATGCTCGTCACGCTGCGTCCGCTCGACGATCCGGACCCGGACGAGGAGACGTATCTGCTCGCGGAATCCGCGGAGGAGCGCACCGCCGGGGTCCGGACGATCACGACGACCTCGCCGCTCGGGCGCACGCTGCTCGGCCGAGCGCTCGACGACGAGATCGAGTACGAGGCGCCTGGCGGCGTGTTCAAGTACGTCGTCGTCAGGTTCGAGCCGCGCGCCTGACGGGCGGGGTCGCTAGCCTCCCCTCCGTGGACCGGCCCGAGGCACCCGACCCCGACGACGCTCGGATCCGGGACATGCCCGCGCCCCGCGAGGCGACCGGGCTCGCCGCCAAGCCGATGCGGTACGTCTTCACGTGGCCCTACCGGGTCGCGCTCGCCGGGGTCTACAAGGCCGGGTTCAAGGCGTGGCACCTCACCGTGCTCGGGCTGCTCACGAACATCGCCGTCGGCGTCCTGCTCGTCCGCGGGGAACGCTTGCTGCCGGGTCTCCTGCTGATCCCCGCGGGGCTGTTGGACGTCTTCGACGGCGCGGTCGCGCGTCTGCGCGGGGAGGCGAGCAGGTTCGGGGCCTTCCTCGACTCGGTGCTCGACCGGGTGTCCGACGTGATCCTGTTCGGCTGCCTGTACTGGTCGCTCGCGGGCCAGCGCCATGAGCTCGAGGCGGGTCTCGCGCTCGCGACGATGGTGATCGCGCTGTCGGTGAGCCACATCCGCGCCGAGGCCGAGGCCGCGGGCGTGGAGCTGTCCGAGGGGTACTTCCAGCGGCTCGAGCGGTACATCGCGATGATGATCGGGCTGCCGCTGCCCGGCGCGCTGCTGCCGGCGCTCGCGATCCTGACGGCGCTCGGCGCCCTCACGGTCCTGCAGCGCGGATGGACCGCGCTCGAGCGCGTCTCGGCGAGGACGGCATCGTGATCCCGCGACGTATGCGGCGCGGTCGCCCTGGGAAGACCCGGCGCGAGCACCCGCGTCCCGGGAGCCGCACCCGGGGCCCCGCCGGGAGCCGAGATGGATGAAGGGTTCGTCCGGATCGCCTCGCTCGCAGAGATCCCCGAGGGCGAGCTGCGGGCGTTCGACAGCGCGGTCGGTCGGATCGCGGTCGTGCACGTCGAGCAGGAGTGGTTCGGGCTCGCCGACGAGTGCCCCGGCGACGGGGCGCCGCTGTCGGAGGGCTCGCTCGGCGAGGGCGAGGACACGGTGATCTGCCCGGGGGACGCCGCGGAGTTCGATCTGAGGACGGGGGAGCCGCTCGCGGGTCCGGCCGTGGATGCGGTCGCGCGCTACGCGGTCCGGCTCGACGACGAGGGATGGGTCGAGGTCGGTCGCCCGCTCGAAGGAGGTTCGTGATGGCCAGAGACGCGATCCGTCCGCAGGCGGTCGTGATCTTCGGCGCGTCGGGGGACCTGACGCGACGCAAGCTCTTGCCCGCGTTCTACCGCTTGTTCGTGAGCGGGCTCCTGCCGAAGGGGTTCGCGATCGTCGGCTACTCGCGGACGCAGATGTCCGACGACGAGTTCCGCGACGTCGCGCGCGAGAGCCTCGAGACGTTCGCGGGCGGCGCGAGGGGTGGCGTCTGGGAGGAGTTCGCACGTCATCTCACGTACCTCTCCGGCGGGTTCTCGGAGCCTCACGCGATGAAGCCGCTCCGCGAGCACCTCGAGGGCGTCGACCGTGACTTCGGCACCGAGGGCGGCCGGTTCTTCTACGCGTCGACGCCCGCATCCGTGTACCCCGACATCGTCCGGCGGCTCGGAGAGAGCGGGATGGAGCGCGATGCCACGATCGTGATCGAGAAGCCGTTCGGACACGACCTCCAGAGCGCTCGCGACCTGAACGCGATCCTCCACGAGGTGTTCGCGGAGGAGCAGATCTTCCGGATCGACCACTACCTCGGGAAGGAGACGGTGCAGAACATCCTGGCCTTCCGGTTCGCCAACGGGATGTTCGAACCGATCTGGAACCGCCGGTACATCGATCACGTGCAGATCACGGTGGCCGAGGAGATCGGCATCGAGGGTCGCGGCGACTTCTACGAGCAGACGGGGGCGATCCGCGACATGGTCTCGACGCACCTGTTCCAGGTGATGACGTTCGTCGCGATGGAGCCGCCGATCTCGTTCGAGCCCGACCGGCTGCGCGACGAGACCGCCAAGGTGCTGCGTTCGACGGACGTCTGCGATCCCGATCGGGTGATCCGGGGGCAGTACCGCGGGTACCGGAGCGAGGAGGGTGTCTCCGACGAGTCCGAGGTCGAGACGTTCTGCGCGATGGAGCTCCACATCGACAACTGGCGGTGGGCCGGCGTGCCGTTCTACCTACGGACGGGCAAGGCGCTGAAGGCGAAGGCGAGCGAGATCACGCTCAAGTTCCGCAAGGTCCCCTACAACGTCTTCCGCGGATCGGGCGCTGAGGACGTGGCGCACGCGAAGCGCGACCACCTCACGATCAGGATCCAGCCGAACGAGGGCATCACGCTCGCCGTCAACGCGAAGGAACCGGGGCCCGGCATGAACCTCGGCCGCGTGACGATGGAGTTCGACTACGCCACGGACTTCGCGCATCACGAGATCGTCGACTCCTACGAGTTGCTGCTGCTCGAGGCGATGGAGCGCGACCACTCGCTGTTCATCCGTCAGGACGGCGTCGAGGCGGCGTGGGAGATCCTCGCCCCGCTCGCCCTGCATCGGCGTCCCCTGCATCGCTACGACCGTGGCTCGTGGGGACCCGCCGAGGCGGAGGCGCTGATCCACCCGAGGCGGTGGCACATGACCGCCTTCGAGGACGCCGGCGACCATCACGCTGCGCCGGATCGCGGGCGCGAGCTGCCGCCCTCGTGACGAGCGCGCCCACGCCGCGCGGTGGCTGAGATCGCCGTCCGCCGCATCGGGAAAGGCGATCTCGAGACCCTGAACAGGGAGCTGCCGCTGTGGAACGTCGGCGAGTACGCGCGTCGGCTCCAGGCTCAGGACCGCGTCCAGATGGTGCAGGTGATCGCGTGGCAGGCCGAGCGGCCGATCGGCCGCGGCATGGTGCTGTTCCCGGAGCACGAGGAGTACTCGACGTCGGCCGAGCGGGAGCGATGCGCCGAGGTGCGCGACGTCTCGGTGCTCGAGGCCTCCCGCCGCCGAGGCGTGGCGACGACGCTGATGCGAGCGCTCGAGGACGAGGCGCGGGCCGCCGGGCACACCCGGATCGGGCTCTCGGTGAGCCTCGGCGAGGAGGGCGAGGCGGCGCGGGCGCTGTACGCGCGGCTCGGGTACCGGCACGCGCACGGCCCGTTCGTGACGAGCATCGATCTCGAGGGTGACGACGGGGCGTTCGCGGTCGGCGCCGTCCTCGACTACCTCATCAGGGATCTCTGATCAGCTCGCCGATGCGGCGCTCGAGGTACGCGCGCTCGGACGCGTTCGACGTGCTCTCCGCCGCGCGCCGGTACGCGTCCGCCGCCCCGGCCTCGTCGCCGAGCCGCCGGAGCAGGTCCGCGCGCGTCGCGTGCAACAGGTGGTACCCGTCGAGCTCGCTGGCGAGCGCGTCGACGAGCGGCAGCGCGACGCCCGGCCCGTCGGCCATGGCGATCGCGACGGCGTGGTTGAGCGCGACGACGGGGCTCGGTGCCAAGGCCATCAGCCGGCCGTAGAGGGCGGCGATCTGCGGCCAGTCCGTGTCCTCCGGTCTCGGTGCGCGGGCGTGCAAGGCGGCGATCGCGGCCTGAAGCTGGTAGGCCCCGGGCGCGCCGAGGGCGATCGCGTGGTCGAGGAGCGCGAGTCCCTCGTCGATCGCCTCGTGATCCCAGGTCGAGCGGTCCTGATCCTCGAGCAGCACGAGCTCGCCGGACGCGCCCGTCCTGGCCTCCCGACGCGAGTGGTGGAGCAGCATCAGCGCGAGCAGCCCGCGGACCTCGGCGTCCTCGGGCATCAGCGGAACCACGACGCGCGCGAGCCGGATCGCCTCGTCGCAGAGCTCCGTCCGGACGAGATCACCCGCGGTCGCGGCGTAGCCCTCGTTGAAGATCAGGTACAGCACCGCGAGGACGCCCGGTGCTCGCTCGGGCAGGAGCTCGGGTGGCGGGACGCGATAGGG
>DASPIF010000182.1:0-5226 GCA_035629255.1 Actinomycetota bacterium
CGGCGGTCGGGGCCACGTCGCGTCTGCGCCATCACAACCAGATGGCGTCTGACCTGCGAAAAACCCTCGGCGCGCCGGGGAGGGTTCGAACCTCCGACCCGCTGCTTAGAAGGCAGCCGCTCTGTCCACTGAGCTACCGGCGCGTTCCATGTCGGAGAACGGTCCACGATCCCGTGCGAGCCGCCTGCTCAGCGGATGCTACCGGACCTCCGGAACAGAGAAAGACCGTGGCTCGTGCCCCAGACGCTAGACGAAGCATAGGTGACGCGCAGACGCTCGCCGTGTCACTCCCCGCCTGCTGAGGCCGCCACTCCGCTGGCGACAGGGCTCTCGTGACGAGAGCGGTCGCACTCTGTCTCGGTTGCGACCGATCGCGGAAGACGCCGGCGCGACGGCTCTGGAGAGGACGCGAGATGACCGGGAGCCGAGGGCGCAAGACCCGATGCCACTTCTAGGGGGAAGGGTTTCGAGGGAAGGCCCCCGCTCCTCCCGGCCGACGCGATGGTACTCCTATCGACCGAGCGACAGGAAGCCGTGACTTGTGGCGTGAGTCTGGGACTCCGGTGGGGCATCGGACGGGTCGAGCGCCGGGGCTCCCCGAGCGTTCGCGCGAGCGTCCCCCTCGGGTGATTCAGCCGGTCTTCTGAGGATGTTGGCTGGAGGCCGACGAACGTCTCGATACCGCGACCGCGATCGCCAGCTGGATCCCGGCCAGGATCGCGACTCCGAGGATCCACCATGCCCCGAGGTCGAACGCGATCGTGGGAACGAGGACGGCGATGCCTACGGCGAGGAGGATCGCAGCCCCCATCAACCAACGCCTGCCGAGGCTACGCAAGGCATCCCGACGACCGATCACGGCGGCGTCCAACACGATCCATCCGGCGAGGAGCAACACCGAACCCAACGCATCGAGGGCGGAGGGGCCGTGCGTGCGGCTGAACGAGAACAGACGCGTCCCCGTGTCCGGCGATGCGACCAGCAGCCCTCCCACCGCGTTCGCAGCCGCCCAGGTAACCCAGACCCACGGAGACACGAAGGGATAGATAGCACGGGAGTGCCGCTGCGGCGCAACGCGAGCGTCGTGGGGGCGGCGTACATGCCTGCGCAGGCCGGGGGTCCTCGAGGCATCCGCGGGTCGGTCGTGGCAGGCTGGGGAGATGCCACGAGCGGTGTGGTCCGGAACGATCAGCTTCGGTCTCGTGGCGCTTCCCGTTCGGCTGTTCCCCGCGACCGAGCCCAAGGACGTCCGGTTCCATCTCTACGACCGCAGCGGTCGACGGATCCGGTACCGCCGCGTGGTCGAGGACGACGAGCCGTCGGGCGCCGAGCGTCGGTCGTCCGCGGACCGGACGGCGGACGAGGCCGTCGCCGATACCGAGACCGAGGACCCCGGGGCGACCGACACCGGGGAACCGGCCGAGGACGAGGTCGACGAAGCGGTCGACATGCCCACCGGAGCCCCGAGCAACGCCGGCGGCGAGGTCGCCTGGGAGGAGGTGGCGCGCGGCGTCGAGGACGAGCTCGGTCGGGTGGTCCTGCTCACCCCGGAGGAGATCGAGAGCGCCCGACCCGAGCGCAGCCGGACGATCGACATCGAAGACTTCGTCCGGCTCGAGGACATCGACCCGGTGTACTTCGAGAAGAGCTACTACCTCGCGCCGTCCTCCGCCGATGCCGTTCGTCCGTACGTGCTGCTCCATCGCGCGCTGGCCGACGCCGGCCGGGTCGGCATCGGGCGCTTCGTCCTTCGCACGCGGCCGCACCTGGTCGCGATCCGTCCCACGCGCGGGGTCCTCGGGCTCGAGACGCTGTACTTCGGCGACGAGGTCCGCGAGCCCGCGGCGGTCGTCCCGGGCCTCGACTCGGTCGAGGTCTCCGAGCGCGAGCTCGAGCTCGCCGACCGGCTCGTCGAGACGCTGCAGACCGACTGGGATCCGGCCGCCTACGCGGACACGTATCGCGAGGAGCTTCTGCGGATCCTCTCCGAGAAGGAGCCGTCTCGCGCGGCGACGGCCGCGGACCCCGACGTCTCGGTCGCCACCGGATCCGCCGTGGAGGACCTGATGCGCGCGTTGCGCGAGAGCGTCGAAGCCGCGAAGGAGCGCGGGGGGCGGAGCGCGGAGGAAGCGCCGAGGCGCGGCGAACGACCCGCGTCCGGCGGGCGGCGGCGCGCCTAGAGCGGCGGGGCGCCGAGGATCGCGCGCGTCCGGCGGGCCATCCCCTCGAGGAGCTTGATCGCGAGATCGGGTTCCTCTCGGAGCAGCCGCCGGAACGGCGTGCGCTCGATCCGCACCACCGTGAGCGCGGAAGCGGCGACGACCGTCGCGGAGCGCGGCTCGCCGTCGAGCAGCGAGAGCTCCCCGAAGAAGTCACCGGGGCCGAGGGTCGCCTCGCCGCGGGCGGTCACGATCTTGCCCTTCACGACCTTGGCGGTGCCCTCCACGATCACGTAGAACGCGCGGCCGGGGTCGTCCTTCTTCACGATCACGCGGCCGGCGTTGTACTCGGCCTCCTCGGCGAGCGCCGCGAGGCGGCCCAGGTGGGCCTTCGAGAGCGTCTCGAACATCGGGACGCTCGAGAGCAGGTCGATCGTCGGACGGGTCGGCATCGACGGCCATTCCACCACGCGCGAGGCTTCGATGACGAGGCGCGGGCACCGCGCGGTTCGCCGCGGTACGTTCCGGGGTAGGGGTTGCCGGCGGCCGGGGCGCCGCGCTTCTCGACCCATGTCCGAAGGAGGGACCGCGGCATCGCCACCGTAGACGAACGACGCCCGGGAGCCGTGGCGAGCCGCGCGTCGCAGATCACCCGCGCCGATCGCGTGGCGATCGAGGGGGTTCGGCCCGAGATCGATGCCGGCCGGTTCCCGATCAAGCGCGTGCCGGGCGAGGAGGTCCGCGTCGAGGCCGACGTGTTCGCCGACGGTCACGACCTGGTCGCCGCCGCGCTCCGCGTCCGTCGCGACGGCGACGACGACGTACGCGAGATCGCGATGCAGCCCCTCGGGAACGACCGCTTCGTCGCGACGTTCGAGATCGAGGCGCTCGTCGAGCACCGGTACACGATCGCGGGCTGGATCGATCGGTTCGGCTCGTGGAACCGGGACGTGCGGACGAAGATCGACGCCGACGTCGAGGTGAGCGTGGATCTGCTCGTAGGCGCCCAGCTCGTGACCGAGGCCTCCCGGCGGGCCGAGGGCGACGATCGTGCTCGGCTGAAGCGCTCGGCGGAGCGGCTCGCCGGCACGGATCCGGCCGACGCGCGGAGCGCCGCGCTCGAGGGTCGGCTCGCGGAGCTGATGCAGCGCTACCCCGACCGCCGCGGTGAGACCGTGTACGAGCGCGAGCTCCGCGTGACGGTCGATCCTCCGAGGGCCGGCTTCAGCGCGTGGTACGAGCTGTTCCCGCGCTCGGCCGCACGCGTGCCGGGGCGTCACGGCACGTTCGCGGACGTGATCGAGCGGTTGTCGTACGTGGAACGGCTGGGGTTCGACGTGCTGTACCTCCCACCGATCCACCCGATCGGGCACGACCGCCGCAAGGGCCCGAACAACACGCGCTCGCGGGACGCGCGAGACCCCGGCAGCCCGTGGGCGATCGGCGCTCGCGAGGGCGGGCACACCGCCGTTCATCCCGAGCTCGGCACGATCGACGATCTGGAGCGGCTCGTCCGTGAGGCTCGGGCACGGGGGATCGATGTCGCGCTCGACATCGCCTTGCAGGCGACCCCCGAGCACCCCTGGGTCACCGAGCACCCCGAGTGGTTCCGTCACCGTCCCGACGGCTCGATCCAGCACGCCGAGAACCCTCCGAAGGTCTACGAGGACATCTACCCGCTCGACTTCGACACGAAGGACCGTCGCGGTCTCTGGGAGGCGCTCCGCGACGTGTTCCTCTTCTGGTGCGGCCACGGCGTCCGGTTCTTCCGCGTCGACAATCCGCACACGAAGCCGTTCGCGTTCTGGGAGTGGGCGATCGCGGAGATCCGAGACGCCTACCCGGACGCGGTGTTCCTCGCCGAGGCGTTCACGAGACCGAAGGTGATGTACCGGCTCGCGAAGCTCGGGTTCACGCAGTCCTATACCTACTTCACGTGGCGCAACACGAAGGACGAGCTGACGGAGTACCTGACGGAGCTGACCCGCACCGACGTGGTCGAGTACTTCCGGCCGAACCTCTGGCCGAACACCCCCGACATCCTGCACGAGAGCCTGCAGACAGGGGGTCGCGGGGCCTTCGCCTCGCGGCTCGTCCTCGCAGCGACCCTCTCGTCGAACTACGGCATCTACGGGCCCGCCTTCGAGCTGCAGCAGCGGACGCCGCGCGAGCCGGGCTCGGAGGAGTACCGCGACTCGGAGAAGTACGAGATCCGGTCGTGGGATCTCGAGCAGGAGGACTCGCTCGCCCCGCTGATCGGACGCGTGAACCGGATCCGCCATGGCCATCCGGCCCTGCGATCGAACCGGACGTTGCGGTTCCACGGCGTCAGCAACGACGCGATGATCGCGTACAGCAAGCGAACGCCCGATGGCTCCGACGTCGTGCTCGTCGTCGTCAACCTCGACCCGTTCAACGTCCGCGCCGGCTGGACGAACCTCGATCTCGACGAGTTGCACGTGAACCCCGGCGCACCGTTCGAGGTCGAGGACGTGCTGAACGGTCCGACGTACGTCTGGCAGGGACCGACCAACTTCGTCCAGCTGGACCCGAACCACGAGCCGGCGCACGTCTTCCGCGTTCGCCGGCCGCGCGGGGCCGGCGCGTGACGCCGAAGGGCGCCACCGAGACGCGGGGCAAGCCCTCGTCGCCGATCGGCCGCGAGCCGCTGTGGTACCGCGACGCCGTCATCTACGAGCTTCACGTCCGCGCGTTCCAGGACTCCAACGACGACGGGATCGGCGACTTCAAGGGTCTCGCCCAACGGCTCGACTACCTCGCCGATCTCGGGGTCACGGCCATCTGGCTGCTGCCGTTCTACCCGTCGCCGCTCAAGGATGACGGCTACGACATCGCGGACTACCTCTCGGTGCATCCCGCCTACGGCACCCTGCGCGACTTCCGGATGTGCCTGCGCGAGGCGCATCGGCGGGGTATGCGCGTGATCACCGAGCTCGTCGTGAACCACACGAGCGATCAACATCCGTGGTTCCAACGGGCGCGAACGGCGCCGCCCGGATCGCCCGAGCGGGAGTACTACGTCTGGAGCGACACCCCCGACCGCTAC
>DASPIF010000183.1:0-2141 GCA_035629255.1 Actinomycetota bacterium
CTGGGGATCGAGCGTCGCGAGCCGCTCGGCCCACGAGCGCCCGCCGTCGTCGACGGAGAGGTCCGCCTGGGCTACGGCCGACCCGGCGAACGACGTCACGAGCGGCCGCGGGGAACCGTCGGCCCCGGTCGAGACCCACCACCAGAACGGCCCCGCGACGCTCTGGCGCGCCCGCGGGGCGAGCGGCGTCCGGGTCCCGAGCACCAGCTTCGACGCCGTCCCGAACCCGAGCGCGTCGACCGCCGCCGAGACGGACGAGGGCGGTGCGGGCTCGAGGGCCAGCGTGCGTAGCATCGGCAGCGGGACGGCCACCACCGCCGCGTCGGCGACGATGTCGACCCCCGCTCCGAGGGCGCGGACGGATCTTCCGTCGTCGACTACGCGCTCGACGGCGGCCCCGAACCGCACCTCCAGCCCATCGGCGAGGACAGCCGCGAGCCGGTCGTTGCCCTCGGCGAGCCGCCACGACGGCCCGGCCGGCCCGGGCCGCATCCCTTCGGCGAGGACCGGCGCGAGCGCGACGTCGTGGAGATCCGCGGCGCAGGTGCCCTGGAACCGAGCCCGGAGCGCCTCGAGCGAGGGCGACGACGGAGCGGCATCGAGCGCATCACCCACCGTGCGTCCCTCGGCGTCACCGCCGAACCGCTCGCGCAGCCAGGCGAGCAGCAGGTCCTGGTCTTCGAGCGGCGCGTCGACGTCCATCGCGTCGCGACGGGCGAAGTCGCACCCCATCGGCACGAGTTCGAGGCCGAAACGCCCCGCGAGCGCGCGAAGCCGGTCGTAGCCCTCGAAGATCCACTCGCCGCCGAGCTCGGCGATCTGCCCACCCGCCGTCCGGACGGACGAGACGCGGCCGCCGAGGCGAGACCTCGCCTCGAGGACGGTGACCCGGATGTCGCGATCGCGGAGCGCCCTGGCCGCGGCGAGCCCGGCGTATCCGGCTCCGGCGACGACCACGCTCGAGATGCGCACGGGGATCAGTGGGTTGCGGCAGGGAGCCGCCTATGCTACTCACGGGTTTGTACGGCCGTACAAACACGCGTCCGCCGGACCATCAGGAGGCAACCTCGGTGCGACACCCTCGCGAGCGACGGAACGGATACAGCCGGCGAGAGTTCCTCCGCAACTCGCTCGGGGCGGCGGTCGCCCTCCCGAGTGCCGCGGCGATCCTCGCCGCGTGCTCGAAGCCCGGGACGAGCGAGGGGAACGGCGACGTCAGCGCGGTCGGGACCGGCGGCCTCGATCTGGGAGGTCCGTACCCGATCGCCACGAAGGACGCTCCCGTCGAGTGGACGATCTACGACGACCTCCAGCCGATCGACGATGGGATGCGGCCGGAGGAAGGCGCGACGCTCCAGATCTACAACTGGGACCAGTACATCTGGAAGAAGCAGGTCGAGAAGTTCTGCGAGAAGTACGACTGCGATTACAAGATCACGACGTTCCAGAACATGGACGAGGCGCTCACGAAGATGCGGCAGGGCGAGCTCGACGCCGACATCTTCTTCCCGACGACGGACACGTTCGGCAAGCTCATCTACGCCAAGCTCCTCCAGCCGCTGAATCACAGCTACCTCACGCACCTCGAGGAGAACGTCTGGCCGCAGCTGCATAGCCCGTACTACGACCAGGGCTCCCGGTACAGCGTGCCCTACGTCGTCTACACCACCGGCATCGCGTATGCCCGCGACGTGATCCCCGATGACGAGATATGGGGGATGAGCAACCCGTACGACATCCTGTGGGATCCGGCGCACCGCGGGCGCTCGGGCGTGTACGACAGCTATCGCGACACGATGGGCGAGGTCCTGCTACGCAACGGGATCACGAACGTGAACACGGACGACCAGGCGGACATCGACATCGTCGAACGGGACCTCCTCGATCTGATCGACGAGGTGGACGTCCGCTTCACGATCAACGGCGCGTACAAGCTCCTGCCAGAGAATCAGTTCGACGTCCACATGTCATGGTCGGGCGACATCGTCGCGGGATGGTTCTACACCGCGGACGGCCGCAAGAAGGAAGACCTCGGGTTCTGGTACCCCGAGGACCGCAAGGGCCTGATCGGCAACGACACGATGGCGATCCCCACGTCCTCCCAGAACCCGGTCCTCGCCCATCTCTTCTTGAACTTCATG
>DASPIF010000184.1:0-2150 GCA_035629255.1 Actinomycetota bacterium
CGGCCGCGATGATCAACAGCCGTCGGGCGGAGCTCGTCGTCGTGGGCGTGGCTCGCAGCGCGCCGTTCCTTCCCGAGGGTTCGCCTATCGTACGCTGGCCATCCGACACCGGTTCACGAGAGGGGACGTGGGGCAGTGCGAGGCGAGGACGTCCGCGCGATCGGGGTCGTGGGTTGCGGCCTGATGGGCTCGGGGATCGCCGAGGTGGCCGCGCGGGCCGGCCAACGCGTCGTCGTCCTCGAGACGAGCGTCGAGCTGCTCGGGGCGGGTCGCGCGCGGATCGAACGTTCGCTCGGGCGGGCCGTCGACCGAGGCAAGCTCGCGACCGGTGACCGCACCAGCGTCCTCGGGCGGATCGAGGGCGCCGTCGATCCCGAGGCCTTCGGGGACGTGGATCTCGTGATCGAGGCTGCGACCGAGGACCGGGCCACGAAGCTCGACGTGTTCCGCCGGCTCGGGGACGTGACGAAGCCCGAGACGATCCTCGCGTCGAACACCTCGTCGATCCCGATCGTGGATCTCGCCGCGGTCTCCGGACGCCCCGACCGCGTCCTCGGCCTGCACTTCTTCAACCCGGTCCCCGTCATGAACGTCGTGGAGATCGTCCGCGCGATCACGACCTCCGACGAGACGGTCGGGTTCGGGCGCGGCTACTGCTCGACGCTCGGCAAGACCACCGTCCTGTCGAAGGACCGGGCCGGGTTCATCGTGAACACGCTGTTGATCCCGTACCTCAACGACGCGATCGCGATGCTCGACGAGGGGTTCGCGACGCGCGAGGACATCGACGCCGCGATCAACCTGGGGCTCAACCATCCGATGGGCCCGCTCACGCTCGCGGACCTGATCGGGCTCGATACCTGCCTGCAGATCGGCGAGGTCCTGTACGCCGAGTTCAAGGAACGGCGGTTCGCGCCACCGCCCCTGCTGCGGCGGATGGTGGCGGCGGGGCAGCTCGGGCGCAAGTCCGGGCGAGGCTTCTACCTGTACGACGGGTGACCCGATCCCGAGGGCGAGACCGCCTCAGCGGGGTCGTCGCGTCGCTGGCGTGCGGCCCCTGCGAGCCACCCCGCCATCTTGGCGGTGTCGATGAACGCCATCAGCACCGGGACCGTCAGCGCCGCTCGTCCGCGGTCGACCGGATCGTCGAACCGATGGAGGACTCGGCGCATCGGGCCCGCCACGTACGCACCGGCGCCGGCCACGGCGCCGAGCTTGCGCAGGAGTCCCCGCGTCGACGTGGCGTAGAGCCCGGCGGCGTACACGCCGAACCGTAGCGCGTGCCGGTCGGGATACATCCCGGCGATCGCGTCTCCGCGCGCGTACCGGAAGTACTGCACCCACGTCGCGCGGAGCGTGGGCCGCAGACGCCAGTGCACGATCGCGTCCGGCACGAATCGGAGGTCGAGGCCGAGCGCTCGCCACCGCAGGTCGACGTACATGTCCTCGCCGATGTCGAGCCACTCCGGGTAGCCACCGGCGCTCTCGATCGCCTCGCGCGTGAACGCGACCGAGCGACTGCTCGGCATGAACCGGTCGCCATCGATCTCGCTCGCGTCCGGGAGGTTGATCGCCGAGACGCACGCCTCGAGGAACGTATCCGAGATCGGCCGGTAGAACCCCATCGCGACGTCCGCGCCCTCCTCGAGCGTCGCGACGAGCCGTTCCAGCCAGGTCGGCTCCAGGACGCAGTCGGCATCCGTGACGGCGATCGCCTCGTGGGTCGCGGCCGCGAGCGCGACGTTGCGGCCGCGCGAGATGTTCGCGCCGGGCTCCTCGACCAGCGTGAGCCCGTCGGCGTCGCGGAGGCGTTCGAGCGTGCCGTCGGTCGACCCGCCGTCGACGACGATCACCTCGTCGGGCGGCCGCGTCTGCAGGGCGAGCGATGCGAGGAACGCCCCGACGTCCTCGCCGGCGTCCTTGACCGTCGTGATCAACGAGACCTTCACGACTTCGTCCCCACGAGGTCTTCGTAGACCTCGAGCGTCAGGCGAGCCGTCTCGTCCCACGAGAACCGTTCGGCGCGCGCGCGTCCCTTCGCCGCGAGCGCCTCCGCCCTCTCGACGTCCGAGAGCACCCGCTCGAGCGCTCGCGCGATGTCGCGAACCGAGCGCGGGTCGATCCCTTCGGCCGCGTCGCCGGCGACCTCG
>DASPIF010000185.1:0-3205 GCA_035629255.1 Actinomycetota bacterium
GCGAGGACCCCGCCCGCGCGCACGCCGGTGACGGCGCCGGCGGGCGGTCCGCTGTTCGACCGGCTCCGCGACTGGCGGCGCGAGCGCGCGAAGGCCGACGGCGTGCCTGCGTACGTGATCTTCCACGACGCGACGCTCGCCGCGATCGCCGAGGAGCAGCCATCGAATCGCGCGGCGCTCTCGACCGTGCAAGGCGTCGGACCGACGAAGCTCGAGCGCTACGCCGACGAGGTCCTCGAGATCGTCGCGTCGGCCTGACAGGCGTCAGGCGAGCCTGGCGACGAGCATCGACGCGGCGACGGCCGGCACCCCCAGCGACAGCCAGCGCAGGGCGCCCTCGGGGGCGGAGCGGAGCGTCGCGGCATCGATCGGCTCCGCGCCGTCCGTCGTCACGAGCGTTCCCTCCACCTCCAGAACCGCGCGACGGAGCCGACGGACCGGCGTCGACAGGACGCGCTGTGCCGCGGAGAGCGCGGCGGCGCCCACGGCGGCGAGAACCGCCTCGGCGCGGACGGACCCGGTCTGCGTGAAGGCGCCGGTCAGCACGGGGAACGCTCCCCACGCGAGGGCGAACCACAGGTCCGAGTGGAACGCGCCGCGGAACAGCTCGAGGTTGTACGCCACGACGAGGAACGCGCCGACGGCGACGAAGACCCAGAGCCATGGCGAGACCTCGAGCGCGGCGTGCGCCCCGAACGCGGCGGCGCCGGCGAGGCCGACCACCGCCAGCGCCCAGAGCGCGGCATCCGGGATGCGCGTTCGGAGCGGCCTGCCGTGGAGCTCGTCGAGCGCGTGCGCGGCGATCCCCATCGCGAGGAGGAAGGCGGCGAGCGTCTCGAGCAGCCAGCCGACGTCGACCCTCGGTGCGAGCGCCGCGCCGATCGCGACGTACGAGAGGTGCCACAGCGTGTACGGCGGGTGCAGCAACGACCAGTAGTCGCGCCAGCCACCGGGCGACAGCGCGTAGAACGCGGGTCGCTCGGCCGGCGACGTCATCCGGTGACGGGGTTCCGCTTCACACCCCACGCGACGACGGCGGCGCCCATCGTCAATCGCTTCGTCCGGACGTGCCGCATCCCGGCGTCCTGCCACATCCGCACCTGAACCGGCAGCGGGTATCGGCGGACGAAGTCGCGGATGCTCGAACCGAGGAACCGGCCCGTCCGGTACCACTCCCGCGAGACCGCGCCACCGACGAGCGGCATCACGCCTCGGGTGTACGCCGCCCACCCCGCGTGGAGCCACGGGTCACGAGGCTCGTGGAACTCGAGCGACGCCATGACGCCTCCGGGCCGAAGGACGCGGACGAGCTCGCCCAGCGTGGCCGCCGGATCGTCGACGTACCGGAGGAGATAGGTGAACGTCAGCGCGTCGAACGTCTCGTCCGCGAACGGCAGCGCCTGCGCCTGCCCGGAGACGTAGCGGACGACCCCCTCCGCCGCCGACGACCCGAGCGCGGCGCGACCGTGGCGGAGCATCGACGGACTCTGGTCGAGTCCGACGACGTGGAACCGGCGCGCCGCGAGCTCGCGCGCCACCAACCCGGTGCCGGTCGCGACGTCGAGGATCAGCGACCCGGGCGCAACGGTGACGCGCGAGACGAGGAACCCTCGCCACCGCGGATCCTGTCCGAGCGACAGGACCGCGCCCATGCGCTCGTACTCGCCGGCGATGCCCGCGAACAGCGACCGGGCGAACCGCGTGCGCTCGGGGTCCATGGCGAGGCAGCGTACGCCGCGCCGCTACGTCGTGAGCAGCGGCCCGAGATCGCCGATCGAGCCGAGGATCAGGTCCGGCGTCCCGGTCTCGAGATCCATCTCCCGGAACTTGCCGGTCCGGACGAGGACCCCGGTGATCCCGAGCGCCTGGGCGCCGAGCACGTCGTTCACGAGATCGTCGCCGACCATCGCCGCGCGCGCACGCGGGACACCGAGCTGCTCGAGGGCCGCATCGAAGACCGCCGCGGCGGGCTTGCCGCACACGACCGCGCGACGGCCGATCGCTTCCTCGAGCCCGGCGATGTACGCCCCGCCGTCGAGCTGCCATCCCTCGCTCGTCCGCCAGAACAGGTTGCGATGCATCGCGACGAGGGCGGCACCGTCCATCAACCATCGGAAGACGCGGTTCATCGTCGGATAGTCGAAGGCCTCGTACGCACCGCCGAGGACGACCACGTCGGGCGCATCCTCGACGAGATCGATGTCCGCGAGATCGGCGCGAGCGTCACCGTCGGACAGCAGGAACACCCGCTCGCCGTGGTGGTGCGAGCGCAGGTACGACGCCGTGGCGACGACGGCGGTGACGATCTCGTCCGGACGCGTGTCGATGCCGGCGTCGGTGAGCGTGGCCGCGAGGTCGGCGCGCGTGTGCGTCGTCGTGTTCGTGATCAGACGGAACGGAACGTCGTGCTCGCGAAGCCACGAGACCGCGCCGATCGCGCCGGGCAGCGGTTCCCACGACACCGTGAGGACGCCGTCGATGTCGAGGAGGACACCGTCGAAACGGCGGCCGGAGCTCGCGCCGCGCTCACCGGCAGGCACGCCGGCGAGTCTATCCGGGCAGACTCTTCGTCCGGTCCAGACGGATGCCCGCGGCGCGTCGGACGCGCTCGAGCTCACCGGTCCCGCCACGCCCCCGAGCCAGCCATTCCTGGTACGGCGCGATGTACCGGAACCGCGGCGGCAGCAGGGGCCGGAGCGCTCGGATCGCGGCGAACGTCGCACGCATCGCGCGACGCTTCGTCGGGGACATCCCGATGCCGTACATCGCGCGGAGCCGCCCCGGCAGCATCCCGAACGCGAGCTTCGACACGCCGCGCAGGACCGGCCGCCACTCGGCCTCCCGCGGGGGATCGTGGAACAGGGCGGCAACCCGCTCTGCAGCGTCCGTCACACGCAAGACACCGGAGTCCTCGACGTCACGCAGGTAGGCACGGAGATCGGCGACCGTCGGCGGGATCAGATCGCGCGGAACGAGCACCATCTCCGCCGCCAGCTTCTGCTCGTCGTGGAAGCGCTCGCGGCCAGCGTCGTCGAGCCCGCCGACCGTGAGCTCCTCGAAGAGGAGGGCGCTGTCGACCAAGCACGCGTGCACGTACAGGAGCAGGTTTGGATCGAGCGCGTCGTACAGCCCCCCCGTGACGGGGTCCACGCCCTTGATCCTCGTGTGGACGTCGTTGATGCGAGCGGCGGCCGCGTCGGCCTCC
>DASPIF010000186.1:0-2232 GCA_035629255.1 Actinomycetota bacterium
CCGGCGGGCGATCACGACGATCGCGGCAGACCCCGACGTCGACGCGATGATCGTCATCTACATCCCTCCCCAGGCGACCAAGGCCGCCGAGATCGGCCGCGCGATCGCGCAGGGCATCGACGAGACGGGTAGGCGGATCCCGATCGCGACGACGTGGATGTCGACGAAGGGGCTGCCCGCGGCGCTCCGCGGCGGAGACGTCCGCGTCCCGTCGTTCGCCTTCCCCGAGCAGGCCGCGATCGCGATGGCGCACGCGTGCCACTACGGGCGCTGGCGCGAGCGGCCGCAGGGCACCGTCCCGCGGTTCGCCGACCTCCGCGTGGACGAGGCGGTGGGCGTGATCGCCGGCGCGCTCGGTCGCGGCGACGAGGGATGGCTCACCGCGGACGAGCTCGAGCGGTTGCTCGACTGCTACGGATTGCGGACCGCCCGGAACGAGCGCGCGGCGACGCCGGAGGACGCCGCCGCGGCCGCCGGGCGCATCGGCGCCACGGTCGCGGTCAAGGCGTTCGGACCGGACATCGTCCACAAGACCGAGGTCGGGGCGGTCCGGCTCGGGCTCCGGGGACCCGACCAGGTCGCGACGGCCGCGCGCGAGATGGCCGAGCGCGTCTCGACCGCCGGCCTGACCCTCGACGGGTTCGTGGTGCAGGAGATGATCGGCGGCGACGGCGTCGAGATGCTCGTCGGCGTCGCGCACGACCCGCTGTTCGGACCCGTCGTCGCGGTGAGCGCCGGCGGGACGACCGTCGAGTTGGTCCGCGACGTCGCCGTGCGCGTCTCGCCGATCACGGACGTCGACGCGAGCGACATGGTGCGCTCGCTCCGCACGTTCCCGCTCCTCGAGGGGTTCCGCGGGGCTCGGAAGGCCGACGTGGCGGCGCTCGAGGAGACGATCCTTCGCGTCGGCGCGCTCGTGGACAACCATCCCGCGATCGTCGAGATGGACTGCAACCCCGTGATGGTCCTGCCGGAGGGCGCCGTGATCGTCGATGCTCGCGTCAAGGTGCAGGAGGCGCCGCTCGAGCGGCCGCTCGCCTCGCGCGCCGCCGGGGCGTAGCCCTCGCTACTCCCCCCGAGCGACGAGGACCGACGCCTTCGCGTGGTGCGCCACGTGCTCGCTGACGCTGCCGAGCAACACGCGCCGCATCCCCGAGATCCCGCGGTGACCCACGACGACGAGGTCGCAGGCGTCGCGCTCGGCCACCGCGAGCAGCGCGTGCTCGGGCCGGCCCATCGCCATCTCGCGGATCGCGATCACCCCGCGCGAGGTCGCGGCGGTGACGGCGGGCTCGAGCTCGGGCGGCCCCTCCTCGTCCGGGTCGAGCGTCCATTCGCTGTTGTCGCCGCGGAAGACCGGGACGACGTGGAGCAGGCGGAGCTCCGCACGCGTGGCCGCGGCGACCGTCGCGGCCTCGAGCGCCGTCTGGCCCGACTCCTCCGAGCCGTCGACACCGCACAGGATGCGTTCGGGGAACGCGTCCCCCGCCGGACGCGCGACGAGCGTGGAGCACGTCGCCTCCCGCAGGAGGTGCGCAGCGACCCGGCCGACGCGCAGCACGCCGCCGAGGGCGCCGGCATCGGGACCGATGCACAGCAGGTCGATCCCACCGGACTCTGCCTCCGCCACGAGCGTGTCGCCGACCTCGCCGCCGACGATCCGCGCGTCCGCCGAGCTCCCCGCGGACGAGGCGATCGCGCGAGCGCGCTCGAGGGCGGCCTCGGCCTCGCGCTCGACATCCCCGTCGTGCGGGCGATCGCGTTCGATCACGAACATCGCGAGCAGCGAGGCGCCGAACGAGGCCGCGAGCCGAGCGCCCTGGCGCACCGCCTCCTCGGCACGCTCGGAACCATCGGTGGCGGCGAGGACGCGCTCGAGCTTCTTCATCGGCACCTCAGGAGGCGGACCCATCGGCGATCATCTCGCGGAGCACCGTATGGAGGATGCCGCCGCCCCGGAAATACTCGACCTCCGCGGCGCCGTCGATCCGGACGATCGCGGTGAAGCGCGTCTCGGCCCCGTCGTCGGCGCGCGCGACGACCTCCACCTCCTGCTTGGGTCGCACCCCGGCCACCAGGCCCGAGATCTCGAACGTCTCAGTCCCGTCGAGGCCGAGCGACGCGGCGTTCTGACGATCGAGGTACTGGAGCGGGAGCACGCCCATGCCGACGAGGTTCGACCGGTGGATCCGCTCGAAGCTCTCGGCGATCACCGCTCGGACGCCGAGAAGC
>DASPIF010000187.1:0-3290 GCA_035629255.1 Actinomycetota bacterium
CGCCGACACGAACGGACCACCGCCGACCCCGTCGGCCGTCTCCTCGCGGGGTACGCCCGGTCGGCGATCGAGGTCGCGGCGGCCGGATCGGGCCGGCTGCGGACCTGCCCGGCGCCCTCGTGCGGGATGTTCTACCGGCCGACCAGGGCCGCGCAGCGCTGGTGCTCGGTGCCGTGCGGAACGCGCGCACGCGTCGCGCGTCACTACCGCACCGCGGACCGGACCCCGGTGGCGTAGCCGGCGAGCGCCGCTTCGAGCCCCCGACGGCAGTTCCGCATCATCCATGCGTGGTTCGCGAGGAACGCCGGGCGCGCGAACGGCTCGACGGCTGCCAGCGAGGGTCGCGCGACGCGCGCGCGCTCCCGGAACCGAAGCTCGGTCCCGTCGCCGTCGGGCACGAGCTCCCAGCTGCTCCACCCGACGAGATCGCCCGCCATCGTCGCCGTCAGTCGCCGGGGCTCCTCTTCGAGGTCGCGGCGGAGCTCGAACGAGAGCGTGTACGGCAGCGCCGAGCGGATCGTCACGAGGACCGTGGCATCGTCGATGCGCTCGACGCCGCGGACCTCAGGCCACCACGCCGGATACGACCTGACGTCCTGCAGGACCGCGAAGACGTGCTCTGGCGGCGAGTCGACCCTCCACGCCGAGCGGAAGTCGTACGTGTGCCGGGACGCTGCGCTCATCTTCCGCCAGCCGTCGGCGCCGTCAGTGGAGGACGAGCCTCGCGTACTCCGATCTGACGGCTTCGTAGCATGAGCACGCCGCCTCCTCGAGCCCTTCGCGATCGACGATCCTCATCATCCCGCGCGAGTACGAGATCAACCCCGCGTCCTGGAGCGCGCTGGCCGCGTTCGAGACCGTCGGACGCTGGACGGCGAGCATCCGCGCGAGGAACTCCTGTCGCATCTCGAACGTGTCCGCATCGACGCGGTCGTGCGTCTCGAGCAGCCAGCGCGCGCACCGCTCGGTGACGTGATGCATCGCGAGGCAGGCGAGCGAGATGTTCGTCTGCGCGAACAACGCCTCGACCGCGGACTGCATCACCTCGCGGAACGCGCGGCTGTCGTGGTGCACCGTGCGGACGATCTCGACGTCCACGTCGATGGATTCGCCGGCAGCCTGCCCGAGCAACTGGGTCGGAGCGACGCCCGAGCCCACCGCCGCGTAGACGTCGGCGACGCCCTCCCGGCCAACGGTCGCCGTCTCGACCTCGTTCCCGTCCCGCTCGACGATCAGCGAGAGCGTTCCTGAGACGGGGAAGAACACCGAATCGATCGGATCGCCCGCGTAGCGCCGGATCTTGCCGGCGTCGATCGCGTGCCGCCTCGCGCGCTCGAGCAGCGCGGTCCGATCGCCCTCGGTCAGGGCGTCGAGCAGGAGGTTCCCGGTACGGTCCGCGTCCACGTCGGTTCCTTCGTCGGGACACTCGGCGACGCCTCGGGCGCGGGCCCGGAACACCGGGGAGCATCGGTTGCACCGACACGATACGTCAATCGGTCACCGATGTTGAGGGAGCGCCCCCGGGTCGCGGTACGTGGATGGATCCGCCCGCACGCAGCCTCGGGCGACTCGCCACCCGGAGGCGTTCCGCTCCCTGTATCGGTCCGTCCCGGCCGTGCTTGAGGGCGTCTTCGGAGACCGACGCCGAGTCGTCCGCGCGCGCGAGCGAAGGCTTGACCGCCAGCGCACCCGTGCCACCCTTAGGACGGTGCGCAGGCTGATCGTGCTCTCGATCGCGGTCGCGGTGCTCGGGCACGCGACCGCGGTGGCCGCGCTCCCCCGGTACGAGGGGAGCGTGTCTCGGCTCGACGACGAGCTTCGCGCCGAGATGACGGGCTCGTCGTGGCGCCCGGGATGCCCCGTCGCGCTCCGCGAGCTGCGGCTCGTTCGCATCACCTACGTCGGCTTCGACGCAGAGGCGCACCGGGGACGGCTCGTCGTCCATCACCGGTGGGCGAGCGACCTGATCGAGGTGTTCCGACGGATCTACTCGCGCGGGTTCCCGATCCGACGGGTGCGGCTCGTCGACCGGTACGGGGCCGATGACCGGGCCTCGATGCGCGCGGACAACACGTCGGCCTTCAACTGCCGGTACGTCGCGGGGACGACGACGTGGTCGCGGCACGCGTACGGCGCGGCCATCGACGTCAACCCCGTCGAGAACCCGTACGTCTCCGGTTCGCACGTCTCGCCGCCCAACGGCGAGCGGTACGCGGATCGCTCGGAGATGCGGCCCGGGATGATCGCGGCGCGCGACGTGGTGTGGCGGGCGTTCCGAAGCATCGGGTGGGAGTGGGGCGGCGCGTGGTCCGGAGCGCAGGATTACCAGCACTTCTCCTCGGACGGTCGGTAGTCAGACCGCCTCGACGCGCTGGAGCGCGGCGACGTCCGCGGCGGTGAACGGCGCGTCGAGATCCATCGCCGCGAACACCGAGCTCGAGACGGTGACGACGAGGGCCTCGTCCTCGGCGCCGTCCGCGGGAGCGAACACGATCCGCCAGTTCGATGAGTCACGGGACCGGGGCAGTCGCCTGGTCTCGCGGACCCGGTACCTGTGCTCGTCCATGCTCGAGACAACGTCGGGGACGGCCCGGCGTTCTCGCCGCCCCTCGACCCGAACGGGCTCGCTCAAGGCCGTGCCCGGACCGGTCGACCCTTAGAGGATGGAGAGGAGCCGGCTCGCAGCGCAGATGCTCGACGCCCAGGGCGAAGCCCCGGACGCGTGGCCCGGATCGGCGCCGCCTCCGGCCGAGCCCGTCGCGCCGCAGCGCCTGACCGCGATCGCGCCGGCCACGCCGGCCACCGTCCAGCGCGACCTGGTGCTCGCGGCCGCCCGGGCCCGCCTGCCCGAGATCGAGCGCATCGCCCGCGGGCTCGATCGACCGACCTCGGCCGCGTCCAACGCCAACGGTTCGACCACGGCGGGATCGACCGACCCGACCGACGACGCCGGCCACGAGGTCACCCGCCTTCGCGACGACCTCGCCCGCGCCCGCGCGGCGGAGCGCGCCGCGATGATCGAGGCCGCTCAGATCCGCGACGAGCTCGCCCTCACGAGGCACCGGATCGCCGATCTCGAGGCCCAGGTCGCCGAGTCCTCCGAGCGGATCCGTGAGCTCGAGCTCGTCAACCGCGTGTCGCCCTCGGACCGCAGTGCCTCCGACGCCCACCTCCCGAACCAGCACGGGTCGATGGGTCACTCGTCCAACGGTCCCGCGGCCGAGTCCGAGACGATCGAGCGGGCGCCCGCGGAACCCGTCGCGGAGCGGCCGTCGTGGGCCGACCCGTCG
>DASPIF010000188.1:0-6013 GCA_035629255.1 Actinomycetota bacterium
TGCTGCGCGTCGACGTGGCGATCACGACGTGGATCGTCGTGGGCGGTGGGCTCGTCCTGGCCGGCGGCGGCGCGCTGACGCTCGCATGGATCCGCGAGCGCGGCCGGCTCGACGCGAGCGGCGTCGAGGAGCCCGAGCCTCCGCTCGCCTGACGCGGTCCTCGATCACAGCTCCGCGAGATCCTCGCACTTCGCTCGGATGCCCTCGGCCGCCGAGCGCAGCTGCGCCAGCTCGTCGTCGTTGAGATCCATCTCGACGATCTCGGCGACCCCCTTCGGACCGAGGCGCACCGGGACGCCGACGTACACGTCCGAGATCCCGTACTCGCCGGTGCACCACGCACAGACGGGGAGGACATCGTCGGTGCGACCCGCGATCGCCTCGTCCATCTTCGTCACCGACGCCGACGGCGCGTAGTACGCGCTGCCCTTCTTGAGCAGCGCGACGATCTCGGCGCCGGCGTCACGGGTGCGCGCGTACAGTCGCTCGAGCGTCGCCTCGTCGGCGAGGTCCGCCAGCGGCTTGCCGTCGACGGTGGCATGACGGGGCAGCGGGACCATCGACTCGCCGTGCGACCCGAGCGTCATGGCCTCGACGCCGAGCGGCGAGACCCCGAGCTCCTCGGCGATGAAGTACCGCAGTCGCGCGGAGTCGAGCACGCCCGCCATCCCCATCACGCGCTCCTTCGGGAACCCCGAGACGTCCGCGGCGAGGTAGGTCATCTCGTCGAGCGGGTTCGTGACGACGATGATGATCGCCTCGGGCGACGCCGGGGCGGTCTTCTCCACCACGTCGCGCACGATGCCCGCGTTCTTCCCGAGCAGGTCCATCCGGCTCATGCCGGGCTGACGGGGGAACCCCGCCGTGATCACGACGACGTCGGAACCGCTCGTGTCGGCGTAGTCGTTCGTCCCGACGATCGAGGGCTCGAACCCGACGACCGGCGACGCCTCCTTCATGTCGAGCGCGAGACCCTGCGGAAGCCCCTCGACGATGTCGATCAGCACGACCTCGGCGAGCCCACGTTCGACGATCCGCATCGCGGTGGTCTGCCCGACGAACCCACTGCCGACGACGGTGACGCGCATGGACGATCGCTCCTCGGTTCGGGAGGGGGCCATCCTACCGACGCGCCCCGCGGTCTCGGCCCGCGTTCAGCCGTCGAGGCGAGCGATGACCGCGTCCGTGAACGGCTCCGTCGTCAGCCGTCCGGCATCGCCCCCGCTGGCCTCGATCGTCGCGACGACGGCCGTCTCGAGCCGGTCGCCGGCGGGATCCTCGCCGACCTGCCGCAGCAGCATCGCGGCCGAAAGGAGCATCGCGACGGGCGTCGCCCGCGCGCGCGCGTGGCGCGCGCTCCCGTGCAAGGTCTCGAAGACCGCCACCCCCTCGCCGAGGTTGACCGCCGGGACGAAGCCGGGGCCTCCGACGAACCCGGCGCAGACCTCCGAGACGATGTCCCCATAGAGGTTCGGGAGCACGAGCACGTCGAACGCCGCCGGATGCTGGACGAGCTGCATCGACAGGGCGTCGATGATGCGCTCCTCGAAGGCGAGCTCGGGGTGGTCGGCCGCGACGCGTCTCGCCGCGTCCAGGAAGACCCCGTCCGTGAACTTCATGATGTTCGCCTTGTGGCCCGCCGTGATCTTCGACCGGCCGTTCTCGGCCGCGTAGGCGAACGCGAAACGGACGATGCGTTCGCTCGCCCCCTGGCTGATCGTGCGGATCGACAGCCCGGAGTCGTTGCGGACGCGCTTGCCCGTGGCGGCCTGGATGAACGCGATCATGTCGGTCGTCTCGGGCTGGCCGTGCTCGAACTCGACGCCGGTGTACTCGGCCTCGGTGTTCTCACGGACGATCACGACGTCGAGATCGCCGTAGCGGGTCCGCGTCCCGGGGAACGATCGGCACCGCCGGACCCCGGCGAACAGGTCGAGGGCGATCCGGAGCTCCACGTTCGCGTTGCGGCGGGCACCGACGGGCGTCTCGAGCGGGCCTTTCAGCGCGATCCTCGTGTCTCGGATCGACGCGAGCGCCCGCTCGGGGATCGGGTCGTCGCCGCGCTCGGTCGCCGGCCCCAGGTCCACCTCGTCCCAGTCGAACGCGACACCGACGGCGTCGATCGCGCGCCGGGCGGCGGCAACCATCTCGGGGCCGACCCCGTCGCCGGGGATCGCCGTCGCTCGGTACGTCCTCGGTCGCGTGGTCGGCCTCCGTGCACGCCCGGTCGGGCATCGGCGGTACGCTGGAACCGGACCACGATAGGGGCGGGCGAGCGGCGCGTCCCGTGGGTGCGACCTCCCTCCCCGGGTCGCCGGTCGCATGCGAGGAGCCCGACGGTGACGGACAAACCGGACAAAGGACTCCGCGAGATCGTCGCGGCGCAGACGCAGATCTCGGACATCGACGGGACCCAGGGGCGTCTGTGGTACGTCGGGTTCCCGATCGAGGAGCTGGCCGAGCACGCCACCTACGAGGAGGTCGTCCACCTCCTGCACAACCTGCGGCTTCCCACGCAGACCGAGCTCGACGACGTGGTGGCGTTCATGGTCGAGCAGCGCGACCCCTCACGGTTCATCCGCGACCTGATGCCGACGCTCGCGCAGCAGACGTCGCCGATGTCGATGCTCCGTACGACGGTCTCGGCCGCCTCGGCGTACGACCCCGACGGCTGGGACACCTCGCCCGAGGCGAACGCCCGCAAGGCACTCCGCCTGATCGCGCGAACCCCCACGTTCCTGGCGATGTACCACCGCCTCCGGACCAACCAGGAAACCGTCGACCCGAGCCCGAAGCTCGGGCACGCCGCGAACTTCCTCTACATGCTCACCGGCGTCGAGCCGTCCCCCGAGGACGCCGACACGCTCGATACCACCTTCACGCTCTACGCCGACCACACGATGAACGCGTCGACGTTCACCGCGCGGATCATCGCGTCCACGCTCGCCGACATCCATTCGGCGATCACCGGCGCCATCGCGGCGCTCAAGGGGCCGCTGCACGGTGGCGCGAACGAGGAATCGATGAAGATGCTCGAGGAGGTCGGCTCGCCGGAGCGAGCCGAGGCGTACATCCGCGACCGTCTCGATCGCAAGCAGAAGATCATGGGGTTCGGCCACGCGGTCTACCGGACGATGGATCCTCGGGCGCGGATCCTCAAGAAGATGGCGAAGGACACCGGGGAACGCCACGGCGATCTTCGGTGGTACGAGATCTCCCAGGCGCTCGAGGAGGTCGCGCTCCGCGAGAAGGGGTTGAACCCGAACGTCGACTTCTACGCCGCGAGCGTCTACCACATGCTCGGCATCCCGACGGACCTGATGACGCCGATCTTCGCGATCGCGCGCATGGCGGGATGGACGGCGCACGTCCGCGAGCAGTACGCCGACAACCGCGTGATCCGCCCGGACTCCGAGTACGTCGGCCCACGCGACCAGACCTGGACCCCGATCGAGCAGCGCGCGTAGCGGCGCGTCGGCGCGTTCCCGACGACGAGCCGCTCGCGGCGGGATCAGCCGATCGGAGGCGGAGGCGGCGGCGTCCGGCCAGCACCGACGCCTGCGCCCATGGTCGCCATCGACGCCGAGTCCCACACGCGGTTGAGGTGCTCCTGCACGTACGCCCCCATCGCGAGCCAGATCACGAGCCCGAGGATCACGACGAGCGCGGGTGAGACCTCGTTGGCGATCCCGCGTTGGCGTTCCATCTGGGCGAGATGCGTCGCCGTGTTGTAGTAGGCGATGAACGGCGGGACGATCAGCAACGCGCCGGGGATCACCGCCAGCAACGAGCGGGTCGGGTCGATCGTCTGGTCGCCGGTGGAGTCGCGGATCTCCTGGTTCGCCTTGTAGAACCAGTAGAGCCCGTAGATGCCGATCGTGATGATCGTGAGCCCGAGGACACCGAGCGGGTTGCGCTTGAGGTACGGCCGTCCGTTGATGGTCACGGTTTCCGCCACGCGAGGCCCCTCCTTCCGCAGCGTCGGATCGAGTCTACGCGGGGCGCGGCATCGGCCGGGGCAGCAGACCCGCCCCCTCGATCACCGCCCGGACGGCCCCCTCACGTCCCAGGCCCATCACGTGCACGCCCGCGATCCCCGGGACGTCGCGGAGCCGACGCACGATCGCGGCGCACAGATCGGCGCCGAGCGCGGCGGCGTCGTCGTCGGCCGCCTCGAGCTCGGCGATCATCGACGCGGGGACGGTGACCCCCGGGAGACGGGCGACGATCGATCGCGCCTGCTCGGCGCTGCGCAGTGGCGCGACGCCGACCAGGATCGCGGCGCGCTCGTGGATCCCCCGGGCGCGGACGACCTCGGCCCACGCCTCGAGCGCGGCGACGTCGTAGACGATCTGGGTCATCACGAACCCCGCCCCCGCGTCCAGCTTCACCTCGAGGCGTCCGGGGTCGTAGCGCTCGGCGAGCGGGCTGTCGGCGACGCCGACGAAGTAGCGGGGCGCCGGATCCATCTCGGCTCCCGACGGGAGACGGCCCTCGTCCCGCAGCGTCGTGGCCATCCGGACGAGGTCGACGACGGCGACGTCCTGCACCGCCGCCGCATCCGGGTGATCGCCGACCGCGAGCGGATCGCCGGTCAGGCACAGGAGGTTCCGAGCCCCGAGCGCCCATCCGCCGAGCAGGTCCGCCGCGAGCGCCAGACGGTTGCGATCGCGGACGGTCAGCTGGAGGGTGGGCTCGAGCCCGGCGCGGGTGACGATCGACGCACCCGCGAGCGGCGACATGTGGACGTTCGCCGCCGGGTTGTCCGTGACGTTGACGGCGTCCGCGTACCCCACGAGGCCACGCGCCTGGTCGGCGAGCGGCCCGGGATCCGCCGAGCGCGGCGGGACGACCTCCGTGGTCACGGCGAAGGCGCGAGAGGCGACGACCGTCTCGAGCCGCGAGCGCGGCGACGTCACCGGCGCTCGAGGGCGAACGCCTCGGCCGCGGTGACCGTGTTGAGGAGCAGCATCGCGGTCGTCATAGGACCGACGCCGCCCGGGACCGGCGTGATTGCCCCGGCGACGTCCCTCACCTCGTCGAACCGGACGTCCCCGACGAGCCCCGCATCGGTGCGATGCACGCCGACGTCGACGACGACGGCGCCGGGCTTGACCATGTCGGCGGTGATCAGGTGCGGCTTTCCGGCCGCCGCGACGAGGATGTCGGCGCGCCGCGTCTGCGTGGCGAGATCGCGCGTCTTGATGTGGCAGATCGTGACCGTGGCGTTCCCCCGGATCGAGTCCTGCGCGAGCATCACCGACAGCGGCGCGCCGACGAGCTCGCCGTATCCGACCACGACGACCTCCGCGCCCTCGAGCTCGACGCCGCTGCGCAGCAGCAGCTCGACGATGCCGTACGGCGTCGCGGGCGCGAACGAGGGGTCGCCCCGGACCATCAAGCCCACGTTCAACGGGTGGAGACCGTCGACATCCTTCGCGGGATCGATCGTCGTCTGGACGCCGAGCTCGCTGATGTGACGTGGGAGCGGGAGCTGGACGATGATCCCGTGGATCTCCGGGTCGCGGTTCAACCGACGCACGGTGGCGAGCAGCTCGCTCTCCGTGACGAACGACGGGAGGTCGACCTGCTCCGAGCGCATCCCGACATCGGCGCACGCCTTGTGCTTCGAGGACAGGTAGATCCGGGACGCCTCGTCGCTGCCGACGAGCACCGCCGCCAGGCCCGGCTGGATGCCGCGATCGACGAGGGCCATGACCCGTTCGGAGATCTCGGCGCGGATCTGGGCGGCGATCGCTCGCCCGTCGAGGATGGTCGCGCTCACGAACCGCCATCCTAGACGCTGCACCGGGCCGCCCGCCGGATGCGGTCACGCCCGGGCGATCACCCAGAGGTGGTGCTCGTCCATGTCCTCGGCGATGTCCGCCTCCTCGACCTCGAACCCGGCCTCGCGCAGGAGCCGACGGTTCGTCTCGGCGTCGAAATGGCTCCAGTACATCGGCGCGCCGAGGAAGTCGTCGTCGCGCTCGGCGGGGTTGTCTCCGCTCCCAAG
>DASPIF010000189.1:0-4674 GCA_035629255.1 Actinomycetota bacterium
GTTCGGGAACGGCTGCGGATCCGCGGGTCGGGCGGGGAGCTCTCGGAGGTGGACGAGTGACTCGTCGCGTTCGAGCGAGGTCAGGAACGCGCGCGGGTCCACCCGGCGATGCTAGCCGCGGTCGCGAGGGCTAGCGGCCGAGCAGCGTCGCCGGAGCGGTCCGGACGAGTCGGTCGCTCACGGCGCCGAGGGTCGCTCGCCGGGTCACGACCCGACCCCGCGAGCCGATCACGACGAGGTCGTGACCGCCGTCTTCGGCCTCTTCGAGGAGGGCGCGAGCGACGTTGCCCGAGACGACCCGTTCCTCGCTCTCGAAGCCTCGGGTCCGCAGGGTCTCCGCGGCCGCGCCCGTGAACCTTGCGGCCTCGCGGTCGGGGTCGTCGTCACCGGCGCCGGGATCGGTCACCGACAGCACCAGCAGCGAACATCGCTCGGGATCGGCGACGGAGGCGAAGACCGTCAACGCACGATCGACGTCTTCCGACCCGTCGGCGCCGACGAGCACGCGGACGACGTCGCCGTCGCGAGCCTCGCGGACGATCAGCACCGGGGTCGTCGCCGAGTGCAGGACCCCGGTGCTGACGCTGCCGAGCAACCGCTGCCCGAGCCACGTGTGGCGCCCGCCGCCGAGGACGGCGAGTTGGTGTCCGCCGCCGGCGAGGACGTCGACGATCCGGTCCGCGGGTGGACCCGCCTCGACACGCGTCGAGGCGCTGAAGCCCGCGTGCCGCAGCCGCTCGGCCGCGGCCCCGGCCAGGCGCTCGGCGCGCTCCCGCGCGGCCTCGACCGAGTAGTGGCCGATGTCCTCTGCCGCCTCGAGCGCGAGATCGAACGTCTCGACGCACAGGACGTCGATCGACGTCGAGCGGTCGACGAGCCGCTCGAGCAGCGCGATGGCGGCCTCGGACGGCTCGTGCCCGTCGGTCGCGAGGAGGATGCGGTCGTTCATCGGTGCGCTCCGCCCGGGGTGGTCGCCTCGTCAGGCGTCGCGTCGTCGCCCGGCGACTCGGCAGCCTCCAGGCGCCGCGTCTTCGCCAACGACGCGAGGATCGACACGGCGAGTATCGACGCGATCACGGTGAGCGAGAGCCAGATGGGTACGTGGGCGACCTCGCTGATCAACATCTTCACGCCGACGAAGACGAGGATCGCGGCGAGCCCGAACTTGAGGTAGACGAACCGCTCGATCATCCCGGCGAGCATGAAGTACAGCGCCCGCAGGCCGAGGATCGCGAACGCGTTCGACGCGAACACGATGAACGGGTCTCGGGTCACCGCGAAGATCGCCGGGATCGAGTCGACCGCGAAGATGATGTCCGTCGTCTCGACGATCACCAGGACCGCCATCAGCGGCGTCGCGAGCAGTTTGCCGGCCTCGCGCACGAACATCCGCTGGGCGTGGTAGTCCGGCGTCATCCGGACGACGCGCCGGAACAGGTTCAGGACGGGATTGCGCTCGGGATGGATCTCCTCGTCCTTGTGGAGCGCCATGCGGATCCCGGTGAAGACGAGGAAGGCGCCGAACACGTAGATCGCCCAGTGGAACCGGTCGAGGAGCGCGGCGCCGCCCGCGATGAAGGCCGCGCGGAAGATGAGCGCTCCGAGGATCCCCCAGAACAGCACGCGGTGCTGGTACTGCGCCGGCACTCGGAAGTAGGCGAAGATCAGCGCGAAGACGAAGATGTTGTCGACCGAGAGGCTCTTCTCGATCAGGTAACCGGCGAGGTACTCGCCCCCCGCCTGCGCTCCGAGCCACGCGTAGACGACGATGCCGAAGATCAGCCCGAGGCTGATCCAGAAGGCGCTGAACAGACTCGCCTCGCGGAACGACACCACATGCGCCTCGCGGTGGAACACGAACAGATCCAGCGCGAGCAGGACGAGGATCAATCCGACGAACGCGAACCAGACCCAGGTATCGACCAACCGTCGCTCCTCCGATCGAACGCGCGACCAGTTCGACGGAAGGTCTCTCCTGACCCGCTTCGGGCCGGCGCCACCGGGACCGACGCCCGTGATGTCGATGGCGACCTCGGGGATACTCCCCTTCCACCGGAACGGATGATAGCCGGGCGCACCCGGCCCGACGGGGCCTCAGACCTATGCGTTCGTTCGCTGGATGTCGTCGAGGCGGGCGTAGGGCGTCCTGAACCCGTCGCGGAGAAGCGGCAGGATCAGGTGCCGTTCGCGAGCGAAGATCGCAAGGCCGAGCACGATGTAGGCGATCGACACCCCGATGCGTTCGGCGGCGATCCACTCCTCAGGGACGACGGCGCCGATGATGAACTGCGCCCAGAACAGCGAGAAGAGGATCGCGGCCTCCCTGATCGAGATCGACAGGCTCGCGAGGATCGCGAGCGCGAAGAACGACTGCGCCGCGGTGAGGAGGAGTTCCTCCCGCTGATGCGCGTCGATCGGGAGGCCGTTGAGCCCGCTCGAGGCGAGCGCGAAGACGATCGGGAGCGTCCCGACGAGCAGCGTCCACTGATTGACCTTCGATGACACCAGCGTGCCGAGCGCCGCGTTCGTCGTGAGCCGCCACGCATAGAGCCCCGCGATCAGCAGCTCGGGCGCTTCCGAGGCCAGCGGCGCGAGCCACTGCACGAGGAGGAACTCGCTCACGCCGAACTCGCGGCCGGTGAGGACGAGGGCGTGGGCGAACGGCTCCGCGCAGACCAGGATCACCGCGGCCGAGAACACGAACATCCCGATCACCGCCGCGCGGCGATGGGGCGTCGAGAACGTCCCGATCAGCCGCGCGGGCCCGACGAGGTGGGGCTCCTCGGCCGGCGCCCGGGAGATCCGGATCGTGTACGCCACGAAGATCGTCACGAGCACGGCCGCGTCGATGAGGGTGATGGAGGCCTTGAGCGGAAGCGTCAACGAGTACAGCGTCGCGATGGCGAGGAACGACACCTCGACCGCATGCGGGCGCTCGAGCGCGACGTCGCGCAGGACAGGCGGGTTGGACCGCGAGCGGAAATACGCGATGAACACGACCAACGACCAGCCGATGCCGATGAGCAGCCGGTTCGCGCCGGTCATGTTCGCGAGGGCGAGCGAGCACTGGCTCTCGCCCGCCGAGGCGGCGGCCTTGCACGCCTCGCCGAACTGCTCGAACGCGTTCCCACCCTTCCACGCGAACACCATGTCCACCGCGTACTCGGGCAGGACGGCGATGAACGCGAGCACCGCGATCGCGAGGCCGGCCGAGATGTCCAGCTGGGCGACCTCCGCCGCCCACGAGAGCATGAATGCCGCACCGATGATCGCGATCCCGAACACGAGCGCCTCGAGGGAGTACGGCAGATCGGGGTGGGTCACCCGGATGAGGATGCCGGGGATCGTGACGCCCATCGCCACCCCGACGCTGAGCCCTTGACGGCCTGGATGGATGTCTCCCTCGACATCCTCGGGTCGCGGAGCGGTCGTCACCGGGCGGAAACTAGCAGAGCATCGCCGCGGGACGCGACGGCGCGGGGCGTCAGGCGGTCGCGTCGTCCTCGGTCGCGGACATGTCCTCGCCGGGCATGAGATCCGCGTTCGGCGAGACCGGGATGTTCTTCTTGCCGAGCGTCCCGTCCGCCTCGAGGTCGCGCGAGATCGCCGAGAGCGCCGCGTCGTCGAGGTTCACGATCGACTCCGTGCCGTTCATCGCCAGCGTGCCGGGGATCACGATGTTCGTGACCCTCTTCGAGGTCAGCGTCGCCCCCGTGAACGCGAGCGTCATCAGCTGATCGAGCGCGATATCCGTCCGCGCGTTCCGCATCCCGGCGCCGACCCACGAGAAGATGCTGGTCGGATCCCGGTGGAACGCCTTCTGGAACTGTTGCAGCGCCGCGATCATGAGACGGCCCTGGTTCTCCGAGCGGCCGAAGTCGCCCGACGGGAGCACGTGTCGCGCCCGCGCGTAGGCGAGCGCGTCCCGGCCGCTCAACACCTGGACGCCAGCGTCGATCTCGGCGTGCGACAGCTGGTCGTACACCGCGAACGGCACGTCGACGCGCAGACCCTCGATGTCGTTGATCATCGCGACGAAACCGTCGAACCACGTCAGTGCCCAGTAATCCATCGTGAGGCCGGTGAGTGACTCGACGGTCTCGACGACGAGCTCGGGGCCGCCATGGACCATCGCGCCGTTGATCTTCTCGCTGCCGATCCCGGGGATCTCGACGTAGGCGTCGCGCGGGAAGCCGACGATCGAGGCGCGTCCGGTCGCGGGGTTGAGCGCGACGATGTGGATCGAGTCCGCTCGCTGTCCGGTGATCTCCTCGCCCGGGCGAGCGTCGCTGCCGAGCACGAGGATGAAGACCGGCTCCGAGCCGTCGAGCGCGGGCTCGAACTCGGCGTGCGCGGGTTCGATCTGCAACAGCGGGACCGCCTGCGCGGTCCGCGGCGCGACGGGCGACGGCGTGACGCCGAGCGTGGAGCCCGCGACCCACGCGACGATCAGGGCGACGGCCAGCGCGACGCGCGTGCCCCGGGGCATCGGCGCGGCGTGGGCGGGTCTGGGCACGATCAACTCTCCTCTGGGTCGCGGGCTACGAGCCGCCGGTCGCGTCCGTCGACGTCGCGGTACCGGTGGCCCCGGTCGCGGTCGGGGCCTCGGTCTCGCGGTCGTTGCGCTTCATGTCGTAGGCGGTGATCTCCCAGCCATCCCCGTTGTCCTCCAGG
>DASPIF010000190.1:0-3437 GCA_035629255.1 Actinomycetota bacterium
CCCCGGGAGGTCGGATCGTCGGCGATCAGCCGAGGGCCCAGCGGCCGAGACCGACGAGACCGCTCGCCACGACGATCCAGACCACGCTCACCTTGAACCGCCACATCGCGAGGAAGCCGGCGACCGCTACGGCGAGCGCGATCGGGTCGACGGCCGACAGGTGCGGCAGCACGACGTCGTGCCGGGCCACGCGGAACGTCGAGCGGTCGTCGAACACGACGCCGACGGCGAACACGACCGCGAGGTTGGCGATCACCCCGACGACCGCCGCCGTGATCGCCGAGAGCGCGGACGCGATCCGTCGGTTGCCACGGAGCCGTTCGACGGACGGCGCGCCGAGGAAGATGAACAGGAAGCTCGGGACGAACGTGGCCCACGCCGTGACGAGCCCACCGACGATCAGGCCCGCGACGGGGCCGAGGTCGCCCGGCTGACGGAACGCCGCGACCGCGCCGACGAACACGACCGTGAGGATCAGCGGGCCGGGCGTCGTCTCGGCGAGACTGAGCCCGACCGCCATCTCGCCCGAGCTCAGCCATCCGAAGCGCACGACCGCCGCCTGGTTCACGTAGGCGAGGACCGCGTACGCGCCTCCGAAGGTGACGAGCGCCATGACCGCGAAGAAGACGGCTTCGTCCGCGATCACGCCGTCCGTGCCGACCAGGGCCACCGCGAGCGCGAGCGGCGCGAGCCACACCGCGACCCCGGTCACCAGGACCCGCGCCGTGCGACGCGCAGACGGGATCACCCCGGGGCGTCCACCGACGGTCACGGGGGCGGCGCGGTCCTCGCCGGCACCGGTCCTCGAGCGGACCCCTCCGAGCATCGCCGCGACGACGATCACGACGGGGAACGGGACGCCGAACACGAACAGCGCCACGAACGCGGCGGCGGCGATCGCCCCATCGGCGGCCGACCGGATCGCGCGGCCGGCGATCCGCGCGAGGGCCGCCGCGACGATGCCGACGACGCCCCACGCGAGCCCCTCGAAGACCGCCGACACCCACGCGACGTCGCCGTGGACGGCGTACACCCACGACAGGGCGAGCATCAGCGCGAGCGCCGGAAGGAGGAAGAAGACCCCGGCCGCTACCGCCCCCGGGCCGCCGTTGAGCAGCCAGCCCACGTAGATCGCGAGCTGGTGCGCCTCGGGGCCCGGCAGCAGCATCGCGAAGTTCAGCGCGTGGAGGAACCGCGGCTCGTCGATCCACCGCCGCCGTTCGACGAGCTCGTCGTGCATGATCGCGATCTGGCCGCTCGGCCCCCCGAAGTTGATGAACCCGAGGCGGACCCAGAACCGCAGCGCGTCGGCGAACGGCACCTCGCGCTTGGGGGACTCGTGAGGGCTCGCCATGCCGCGGGACGATACCCAGCCCGCCCGGAGGGTCGGACGGGCCGCCGGGGCATGTCGGACGCTTGGGTACGATGCCCGCGTGGGCACCGATCGGCTCGTCATCCACGGCGCCCGTGAACACAACCTCAAGAACGTCACGATCGAACTTCCCCGCGACCAGCTGATCGTGTTCACGGGACTGTCCGGCTCCGGGAAGTCGTCGCTCGCCTTCGACACGCTCTACGCCGAAGGTCAGCGTCGGTACGTGGAGTCGCTCTCGGCGTACGCACGGCAGTTCCTCGGGCAGATGGAGAAGCCCGACGTCGACTTCATCGAGGGGCTCTCGCCGGCGATCTCGATCGACCAGAAGTCCACATCTCGGAACCCGCGGTCGACCGTCGGGACGATCACCGAGATCTACGACTACCTGCGTGTGCTGTACGCGCGGATCGGGCATCCGCACTGCCCGAAGTGCGGCCGGCCGATCGGCCGCCAGACCCCCGAGCAGATCGTCGACCAGGTCGTCGAGCTGCCCGAGGGCACCCGGTTCCAAGTGCTCGCGCCCGTCGTCCAGGGCCGCAAGGGGGAGTACGAGAAGCTGCTGCAGGATCTGGCCAAGAAGGGCTTCGTCCGCGCCCGCATCGACGGCGAGACGAAGGACCTCGGCGAGCCGATCCGTCTCCCGAAGAACTACAAGCACACGATCGAGGTCGTCGTCGACCGGCTCGTCGCGAAGCCCGACATCCGGCGGCGGATCGCCGATTCGGTCGAGACGGCGCTCGAGCTGACCGAGGGGCTCGTCGCGATCGCCGTGCAGACCGAGCACGGCGAGGACATCCAGACGTACAGCGAGAAGCTGGCCTGCGCGTTCGACGGCCTGTCGTTCGACGAGCTCCAGCCGCGCAACTTCTCGTTCAACTCACCGTACGGCGCGTGCCCGACGTGCGACGGGCTCGGGACCCGGCTGGAGGTCGACCCCGAGCTGGTGATCCCCGACCCCGACCTCTCGATCGACGACGGCGCGATCGCCCCGTGGGCGGGCTCGCGCCTCGAGTATTGGTACCGCGTCCTCGAGGCGGTGGCGAAGGCGCACGGGTTCTCGATGCGGACGCCGTGGCGCAAGCTCTCGAAGAAGGCGAAGGACGTCCTGCTGTGGGGCTCGGACGAGGAGATCTACGTCCGCTACAAGAACCGGTACGGACGGACGCGTTCGTACTGGACGACCTACGAGGGCGTGCTGCCCGGCGTCGAGCGCCGGCACGCCGAGACGGAGTCCGACAGCCAGCGCGACAAGCTCGAGCAGTTCATGCGCGAGATCCCGTGCCGCGTCTGCGGGGGCGCCCGGCTCAAGCCCGAGACGCTCGCGGTCACCGTCGGCGGGCTGAACCTCGCGCAACTGACGGACCTGTCGATCCGTCAGACGCTCGCGTTCACGGAGAGCGTCGAGCTCAGCGATCGCGAGCACATGATCGCCGAGCGACTGCTCAAGGAGATCCGAGAGCGGCTGCGCTTCCTGGTCGACGTCGGGCTCGACTACCTGACCCTCTCGCGTGGATCCGCGACCCTCGCCGGCGGCGAGGCGCAGCGGATCCGGCTCGCGACCCAGATCGGGAGCGGCCTCGTCGGCGTGCTCTACATCCTCGACGAGCCGTCGATCGGGCTCCATCAGCGCGACAACCGCCGGCTGATCGACACGCTGATCCGGCTGCGGGACCTCGGCAACACGCTCGTCGTCGTCGAGCACGACGAGGCGACGATCGCGGCCGCCGACCACATCGTCGACATCGGTCCCGGGGCCGGGGAGCACGGTGGCCACATCGTCTACTCCGGCGACCTGAAAGGGCTCCTCGGATCCGAGGAGTCGCTGACCGGCGCGTTCCTCTCCGGCCGGCGCGTCATCCCGACGCCGGAGGTCCGGCGGACGCCGGGCGATCGCTGGCTGCGCGTGCTGGGCGTGCGCCAGCACAACCTGAAGGACGTCGACCTCGAGATCCCGCTGGGGCTGTTCGTCTGTGTGACCGGCGTCAGCGGCTCGGGGAAATCCACCCTCGTCCAGGAGGTCCTCCTCCGCGCGCTGATGCAGAAGATCTACCGGTCGCGCGTG
>DASPIF010000191.1:0-5932 GCA_035629255.1 Actinomycetota bacterium
GGCGATCAGGTCGGCGCGCGCCTCGGTCGCGCGCGCCGTCCACGCGATCATGCGGTCGACGTTGCCCTGCAGATCACCGACCGTCGGGTCGATCTGACCGAGCGCGATGCGGACCATCGCCCGCCAGCCTAGCGAGCGGCCGGGGCGTACCTCCTACTCGAGACCGCCGATGTCGAGGTTGTACGCCTCCCAGACGAGGTCGGCACCGAGCTGTCGGTGACGGACGACCCTGCCCAGGAGCCGCTGCAGCTCGTCGCGGGCCTCGGCGAGCGGCCAGGCGTCGCCGACCGGGGTCGCCTCGAGCTTCTCGATCGTGGAGACGGCGGCGTCGCGGATCTCCGGATGCTCGGCGCGAAGTCGGTCGACGGCGTTCGACAGACGAGGCGCCCGCTGGCAGACCTCGGCGTACAGGCCTTGCTCGCGCTCGGTGACCTCGATGTGCTCCTCGAGCGCATGACGGAGGTCCTGCAGCTGGACGACCACATCCTTCGTCCAATCGTCCTCGCGGCCGACCGCCGGGCTCGAGATCGCCCGCTCGACGCCGATCAGGGCGTGATGAAGATCGGCGCGACGGCGTGCGGTCTCCGCGAGGGTCGGGGTCAGCTCGGGCGAGGTCTCGTGCTCGGTCATCAAAATCTCCATCGTCGGGGGGTCGGGGCGCACAACCCTAGGTCGTGTCCACGCTGCGGCGCAAGGCTCGTTGAGAGCGCCGAACGAGGGCCTCGGTCGGACATGTTCCGATTTAACGGTCGCGTAACGGCGAAGCCAGATGTGTCGGCTACGGTCCGCCGGATGTCGCTGTCCGACGGTTCCGAGTTCGTCCTACGCGCGGTCGAGGAGCGCGGGATCCGCTACGTCCGGCTGTGGTTCACCGACGTGCTCGGGCTCCTGAAGTCGTTCACGATCACTTCTCAGGAGCTCGAGGGCGCGCTCACGGAGGGGATGGGGTTCGACGGGTCGTCGATCGACGGTTTCAGCCGGATCCAGGAATCCGACATGGTCGCGATCCCGGACGCGTCGACGTTCCAGATGATCCCGTGGACGACGGAGGCGCCCGTGGCACGGATGTTCTGCGACATCGTGAACCCCGACGGCACGCCGTTCGACGGTGATCCCCGAGCCGTGCTGAAACGACAGCTCACCAAGGCCGCGGATCTCGGCTACACGTTCTACGTCGGACCCGAGCTCGAGTACTTCTACTTCCGGAGCCACGACGATCCGACGTTCCTGGATCAGGGCGGCTACTTCGACGAGACGCCGCTCGACGTCGCGACCGATTGGCGCAAGCGCACGGTGGCGTACCTCGAATCGATGGGCATCCCTGTCGAGTACGTGCACCATGAGGTTGCGCCGAGCCAGCACGAGATCGATCTGCGGTACGCCGACGCGCTGACGATGGCCGACAACGTGATGACGTATCGGCTCACGGTGAAGGAGGTCGCGCAGGAGTTCGGGATCTACGCGACGTTCATGCCGAAGCCGGTGATGGGAGTCAACGGCAGCGGGATGCACACGCACCAGTCACTGTTCTTGGGTGACCGCAACGCGTTCTTCGACGCCAGCGACGAGTACCACCTGTCGGGCACGGCGAAGCACTACATCGCCGGGATCCTGACGTACTCGCCCGAGATCACGCTCGTCACGAACCAGTGGGTGAACTCGTACAAACGGCTCGTGCCGGGCTACGAGGCGCCCGTCTACGTCTGCTGGGCGAGGCGCAACCGCTCGGCGCTCGTCCGGGTCCCTCAGTACAAGCCGGGCAAGGAGGAGGCGACGCGGATCGAGTACCGCTCGCCCGACCCCGCGTGCAACCCGTACCTTGCGTTCGCGGCGATGCTGGCGGCCGGGCTGGACGGCATCGAACGCGAGCTCCAGCTACCCCCCGAGGCCTCGAACAACATCTACGAGATGACGGAAGAGGAACGACGCGCCGCCGGGATCCGCTCGCTCCCGTCGGACCTGCACGAGGCGATCGAGCTCGCCGACGGATCGAAGGTGCTGCGCGAGGCGCTCGGTGACCACGTCCACGAGTTCCTGATCCGCAACAAGCGGGAGGAGTGGAACGACTACAAGTCGTACGTCTCTCCGTACGAGCTCGAGCGGTACCTGCCGATCCTCTAGGCCATCGTCGCGCGGTGGTGCTGGCGCAGGATCCCCTCTCCGTCGGCGGCCAAAACGCAGATGAGGAAATCCTCATCCCCTGCGCATTGACTCTACGTCGGCTGTCGCGCGCAATAGCGGCGTTGCGTTTTCCGCGTAGGAGGCTCGTACGTTCACCACTAGGATCGGCCGGAGCCGGCTCGCCGGCGCAGCGGCGTCGACCGCGCTCTTCGTCACCATGCAGGGGGCGCCAGCGCTCGCCCAGGACGCGGTACCGACCGGGGGCGGCATCTCGGGGCTGCGCCTCACCGTCGATGTTCCGTCGACCACGACAGGCGTCACCTCCGTCCGCTTCGGCGACGTCCCCCCGTCGGAGATCCCCGAGCGAACGGCCCCCACCGAAACCGCTCCGATCGGGAAGAGCCCGATCGGCAAGTCGCCCATCGGCAAGAGCCCGATCGGCAAGAGCCCGATCCTCGATACCTCCCTGGCGGCGTTCCCGCTGCTCCGCGAAGGCGGGTGGACGACGATCCTGGCGCACACCTGCACGTTCTCGAACCGAGACCGCACGACGTGCCCCAAGGTCGTCGCGAATGAGGTCGCGACGGCGACACCGCAGAGCGTCACCTGGGCGCAGCTGCTCGCGGATCCCTTCGCACGGGATGGCGATCCCACCACGCTCCCCGAGCTCGATCCGGGCAGCCCGGAGGCGCTCCGCCTCGACGAGATCATCTGGGCCCTCTCGCCCATGCGGGATGTGTCGTTCCTATCGCTCCTGATGGGCGTCACCTCGTGGGAAGGCGTCGCGCCGCCCGAGGGCGGGTGGTGCGCGGAGTGGATCGCGCTCGGGAAATCGTGCTCCGCGGGTGATCTCCGACGCACGATCTTCGAGGCCGAGAGCGATGGTCTGCCACTCGAGCGCACGTCGCTTCCCGACACGCCGTTCGGTGCCGTCGCGGACCCCGCCGGCACGCTGTTCTGGTCGACGACGATCATCGACACCAACATCGCGGGCAGCTCTCTCGGTGACATCCCCTTCGGTGCCATCGCCAACCTGTCGAGGACGGTCGACTGTTCCGGTGGGTACTGCTCGGTTCCGACGACGCCACTGCGGCGGGCGGCCGAAGACGGGCGCATCCTCGACACCGGGACGTTCGCCGACCTCGGGATGTCCGCGCTGGGGTCGCTGTCGCTGGCAGCGATCGAATACGCGTTCCTCGACCCGGCCGCGCTCGACTGGGAGGGCATCCCGCTCGAGGACGTCACGTTCGAACGGCTTCCCCCGCCGGCAACGACGTTCGTGCGGTACACGCTGTCCTACTCGGTTGGGTGCGTGGATGCCGACGGGATGCGAGCCACGGTGGACCTGCCCGACGGTTTCCGGTACCGCCCGGGTTCGTCGCGGTTCGACACCGACCCGCTGATCCCAGGCGATGCCGCGGTGCCCGACCCGGTTCGATCGCCGCCCGGTGATCGCGAGGGCCCGCTCGAGTGGGATCTCGCCGCGTTCGCGTGCGACGGCTCCTCGCGGACGCTCGCGCTGTCGTTCGAGGCGATGCCGGGCTTCGACGCCGGGACCTTCGCGTCGAGCGCGACCGTCGAGACGACGACGGCGTCGGCAGCGGTGAACGACGCGGCGCCGGTCACGGTCGCCGGGGGCCTCTCGACGACATCGATCGCGCAGCCGCACCCGGTCGCCACCGGTTCGCTCGTCGTGGGACACATCGAGGACGTCGGCGACCGTGCGTACGTCGAGTTCACGATCGACCCCGCGGGAGCGCCGTCACCGACGGATGACATCACCGTGACGCTCAGCCACCTCGAACGGAACTACGACCTCGTCGTGTACGCGCCGGACGGCAGCGACACCGAACGATCCCTCCGCTCGACGCCCCCGGAGCCGGTTCCCTTCGGGAAGGGTCCCGCCGCCGACCCCGCTCACGAGGCGACGTTCGACCTACGGCCGGAGGCGCTTCAGGACGTGCCGATCGAGCCCTCGAAAGTCGTGGCCGGCGTCTCCGCTCTGCCGGGGACGGAGATGGAGTCGCTCACGGTCCCGGCCGTCACCGGAGCGGACGGGTCGACGACGTACACGGTCCAGGTCAGCGGGAACAACGGCGCGCACGGCCCGAACCCGTTCGTGCTGACGATCCGGTCGTCGGGTCGCCAGACGCTTCCTCCGTGCGAACCCCGGACCTTCCCGTTCGCCCCGGTGCTTCCGCCGGATCCGCTCGATCCCATCCTCGGCGACGTCGGAAACGACGGGCCGCCGATCGTCGGCTCCGGGATCGATTCGCTGATCCTGGTCCATTCGCGCCGGCTCGCGGCGGTGTTCGGTCCGGTAGAAGCGGCGCGCATCCTGAGCGAGCTCGCCGACCTGGAGGAGGCGGCTCCGACGCTCGGGTTCAACGCGCAGGTCGTCGATCTCGCGCTGTTCCGCCCCGTCGAGCTGGCGTACGCCGCTGCGGACGCCGACCCGTGCTCGACCGACCTCGCGAACGACGTCGTCCGCGCGATCAACGACGCTGTCGACGGACTCGCCACGCCGCTCAACGAGAACCTCGCCGACCTCCGGTGGATCACGCTGGTCGGCGACGACGACCTCATCCCGCACGCTCGCCTGCGGGACGGGACCACGATCGGGAACGAGCGCGGGTTCGCCGGAGACACCTTCTTCGCGGATCCCACGACCGGCGAGGCGCGCTCCAACCAGTACTCGGCGGCGTTCGCCAGCGGGCACTACCTCTCGGATGCGCCATACGGCTCGTTCCGACCCGTATCGATCTTCGGGCAGACGATCTATCCGATGCAGGTCGCGGTCGGCCGACTCGGCGGCAGTGCCTCGACGATCACGAACGCGATCCACCTGTTCGTCGCGAGCGGCGGGGTTGCCGACCCCGAGACGGCCACCCCGCGCCCCGCGCTCGTCGGCGACTACGACTTCGCGACGGACGGCGGCGACAGGATCGAGGCGGCGCTCGCCGCCGACGGCCTATCCGCCCGCCGGCTCCGCGGCGCATGGACGCGCGAAGCGCTCACGGAGGCGCTCTTCGGCGGGGCTGAGGTGCCCGACGTGATCGCCGTCAATGCGCACTACGACCAGCATCGCCTGCTCCCGGGGGCCGGCGACGCTGGCACGTGGACGGACGAGGACCTGTTCACCACCGCGGACGTGGCCGCCGCCGCATCGGACTCGTTCGAGCTCCGGATCCTGTTCGGCATCGGGTGCCACTTCGGGTTGGCGTTCCCCGACCGACTCGCCGGATCGACACCGAGTGCAACGGACGCTGCTCGCGTCCTCGATTGGCAACAGGCGTACGTCGACAAGGGCGCTGCCGCGCTGATCGCGAACCTCGGCTACGGCTATGGCGACACGAGCGCGGTCGGCTATTCCGAGCAGCTCATGGCCTCCCTGGCCGACAACCTCGCCGATTCGCCATCCATCGGCGAGGCACTGACGCTTTCGGAGCGCGACTACCTGCTGTCGATGGGGTCGTTCTCCGCGTACGACGTCAAGACGGTCCAACAGGCCATCCTGTGGGGACTTCCCATGTATCGGCTGTCGAACGAGCCGCTCGGACCCGCGCCGGACGCCGCCTCCCCGGACGCTCACGGGCTCACGGACGCCGGACCGTTCGACACGATCACCGTCGACCTTACGCCGACGTTCGAGAACGTCCTCGCTCCCGGTGGCCACGTCTATCGACGCGTGACCGGGAACGACGTCTCCTGCTCGACCTCGTCATGCGCGGCGGAACCTGATGAAGGCGTCCAGGTCACGCATCCGTACCCGATCGTTCCGAGGTCCGTCGTCCGTCTGCCCAGCACCGAC
>DASPIF010000192.1:0-7556 GCA_035629255.1 Actinomycetota bacterium
CGCCGCCTCGCGAGCCGTCTCCCCGAACAACGCCGCGAAGCCTTCGCGCCACGACGCGTACCTCGGTGTCCAGCCGAGCTCGCGCCTGATTTTCGCGTTCGAGGCGCCGCGGATCTCGGTCATCATCACGACGCCGTGCTCGCCGACGAGCGGGCGGGCGAGCCACGCCGGCATCCGGCGCGGCGGGGGAGCGCCGAGCACGCGCGCGAGCTCGGGCAGCCAGACCGACACGCGCGCAGGCTCATCGTCGGTGACGTGGTAGATGCCGGGGCGAGCTCGTTCGATCGCCGCGACGGTCGCGCTCGCGGCGTCGTCGATGTGAACGAACGACCACACGCCGCTGCCGTCACCGACGATCGGGAAGCGGCGCTTGCGCACCATCTCGACCTGCGGTTTCCCGGGCGCGAGCGAGGTGCCGGGGCCGTAGTAGCCGCCGTACCGCAAGACGACGCCCTCGAGATCCGTCGCGTTCGTCACCGCCCGCTCGAGGTGCAGGATCGCGTCGACCGTCGGCCGCACGGCCTTCGGGAGGTCGGTCGCGAGCGGCGCGTCCTCGTCCTTGACGGGTCCGCCCTCGCGCGCGAAGGGCCACCCCGCGTAGCTCTGCGCGACGAAGCGCCTCGAACCCGCCGCGCGGGCGGCCTCGAGCAGATGGTCCGTCCCCTCGGTGCGCAGGCGGTTCGTCACCGCGAACGAGCGCTCGAAGTGTCGGAGATCGAGGTCGGACAGTGCCGTGAGCTGGTGCACGACGATCTCGGGACGCGACTCGGCCATCGCTCGGAGCACGGCCTCGCGGTCGAGCGCGTCGGCGAAGGCGACGTCCGCGCCCATCGAACGCACGACCTCGGCCGAGCGCTCGGAGCGCGCCATGCCGGTCACCTCGTGGCCGGCCTCGAGCAGCATCGGGACGAGCGGGCGGCCGATCGCGCCGCTCGCTCCCGCGACGAAGATCCGCATGGGGTCACCTCCGTGGAAGGGGTCTCACCCTCGAGACGGAACCGCGCCCTCGTCTGTGACACTGGGTGGGTGAGCACCGCGGAGCTCGTGACCGACGCCGCCGCGCTGCGGCCGCTGCTGTTCTCGGTCGCGTACCGGATGCTCGGGTCGGTCTCCGACGCCGAGGACGTCGTGCAGGAGTCGTTCGTCCGCTACCAGCGCGCGCTCGACGAGGGCGCCGAGGTCGGCTCGGCGAAGGCGTACCTGTCGGCGATCGTCACGCGGCTGGCGATCGACGAGCTGCGCTCGGCGCGGCACCGGCGCGAGACGTACGTCGGTACCTGGCTGCCCGAGCCGCTGCTCGCCGACCACGAGGAAGACGTCGCCGACCGCGTCGAGATGGACGACACGGTCTCCATGGCGTTCCTCCTGCTGCTCGAGACGTTGTCACCCGTCGAGCGCGCGGTGTTCGTCCTGCACGACGTGTTCGCGTACGGCTACGACGAGATCGCCGCGATCGTCGGGAAGACGGAGGCGAACGCCCGGCAGATCGCGAGCCGCGCCCGGGCGCGCGTCGCCGATCGGCGTCCGCGGTTCGAGCCGTCGCGTGCCAAGCGCGATGAGCTCGCGGGCGCGTTCCTCGAGGCCGTGCGCGAGGGCGATCTCGACCGGCTCGAGTCGCTCCTCGCGGCCGACGTCACGATGGCCGGCGACGGCGGCGGCAAGGCGGCGGCGGCCGCTCATCCGGTCGCGGGTCGACCGCGGGTCGCGAGATTCCTCCTCGGGATCTGGCGGCAGGCGCAGCGCCACGGGGTGCGCGTCGTCCCGACCGAGGCGAATGGCTGTCCCGCGTACCTCGGGATCGGGCCGGATGGCCGCGTGGTCAACGTCCTCGTGCTCGAGATCGCGCCCGAAGGGATCACGTCGGTGCGCTCCGTGCTGAACCCCGACAAGCTGTCGCGCGTTCCGGTCTGAGCCAGCGGGCGAGTGTCGAGCGACGTCCGATCTCACCGACGGTCCACGTCGGACGCCGCGCCGGCGCGCGCACCTGCGGCCCTCGCTACGCTCTCGATGTGGAGGGGCGCGAGGTCCGCAAGACCGTCACCGTGGTCTTCTGCGATGTCGTCGGCTCGACCTCGATCGGCGAGCGACTCGACGCCGAAGCGCTCCGAGACGTCCAGCAACGGTACTTCGCCGCGATGCGCGGGCCGATCGAGCGGCACGGCGGGACGATCGAGAAGTTCATCGGCGACGCCGTCATGGCCGTGTTCGGGATCCCGGTCGCGAGCGAAGACGACGCCCTGCGCGCCGTCCGGGCCGCGGCCGAGATGCGCGATGCGATCCCGGCGCTGAGCGAGGAACTCGAGCGAGATCGCGGCATCGCTCTCCGGGTCCGGATCGGCGTGAACACCGGGCCGGTGGTCGCGAGCGACGTCGCGGATGCGCAGGCGTTCGTGACCGGCGACACGGTCAACGTCGCCGCCCGGCTCGAGCAGCACGCACCTCCCGGCGCGGTCCTGTTCGGCGAGACGACGTTCCGTCTCGTTCGTGACACCGTCGAGGCCGAGGCCGTCGAGCCGGTGGCCGCGAAGGGCAAGGACGCGCCGGTCGCGGCGTGGCGACTCGAGCGAGTCCGTGCCGGGGACGGCGCCGTCCCGCGCCGGCTGACCTCGCCGCTCGTCGGGCGAGAGGAGGAGCTCGCCGCCCTCGCGACCGTGCTCACACGCGCGATCGCGGAGGGGCGACCACGCCTCGTGACCGTCGTGGCCGGACCGGGCGTCGGGAAGTCACGGCTCGTCGAGGAGTTCCTCGCGCGGCACGGCGCCGGCGCGCGCGTCCTCCGAGGCCGGTGCCTTTCGTACGGCGAGGGCATCACCTACCTCCCGGCCGCCGAGGTGATCCGCGACGCGGCCGGGATCGCGGGCGACGAGCCGGCGAGGGTGGTGGAGGCCGAGGTCCGGGCCGTACTCGAGGGCGACGATCGCGCGGACCTCGCGTGGGCGTCGCTGGCGGAGCTCCTCGGGGTCGGCGCGCCGGGGACGGGTGAGGATCCGACGTGGGCGATCCGGCGATTCGTGGAGGCCGTGGCGCGCCGTGGACCCGTCGTGCTGGTGCTCGACGACATCCACTGGGCGGAGCCCGCGCTCCTGGACCTCGTCGAGACGCTCGTCGCACGCGCCTCCGGCGCCGTGCTCATGGTGTGCATCGCACGGCCCGAACTGCTCGAGACGCGGCCGTCGTGGGGACGCTCGGTCGACGGGACGGCGATCGCGCTGCCCGCGCTCGGCGAGGGGCACGCCGCCACGCTCGTCGCGAACCTCCTCGGCTCCGCGGACCTCGACGGGGACGACGCGCCGGACTTCCGAGCGCGGATCGTCGCGACCGCCCAGGGGAACCCGCTGTTCATCGAGCAGCTGTTCGCGATGCTCGTGGACGACGGCGTGCTCGTCCGCGGCGGCGAGCGGTGGGACGGGCGCGACCTCGAGCGGCTTCCGATGCCGCCGTCGATCGAGGCGCTGCTCGCGTCGAGGCTCGACCGGCTCCCTCCCGAGGCGCGGACGGTCGTCGAGGCCGGATCGATCGTCGGGGAGCGGTTCGAGCTGGGAGACGTGGAGGCGCTCGTCGCCGATGCCGTCGTCGACGTTCCCTCTGCGCTCGATGACCTGGCGCGCAAGGAGCTCGTGCTCGACGAGGGCCGAGGCGCCTGGCGGTTCCGGCACATCCTCGTCCGAGACGCCGCGTACGCGACGATCACGAAGGCGCGTCGCGCTGAGCTGCACGAGCGGGTCGCCGACCACCTCGAGCGCTCGTCCGAGCGTCCGCGCGAGCTCGACGAGATCGCCGGCTTCCACCTCGAGCAGGCGCACGCCTACCGCCGGCAGCTCGCGCCGTCGGACGGGCGGCTCGACACGCTCGCCGATCGCGCATCGTCCCGGCTCGCGTCGGCGGGGGTTCGCGCGTCCGGCCGCGGCGACGCTGCAGCGGCGGTGAACCTGGTGACGCGGGCGCTCGCGCTCCGGCCCCGTCCCGATCGCGAACGCGCGCGACTCCTGTACGAGCTCGCAGAGGCGCATTGGTGGACCGACGACGCGCCGGCAGCGTACGCATCGTTCGACGATGCGTACGCCGTCGCGTCAGCCGCCGGCGACGAGCGGCTCGCGACGCTGTCGTCGGCATGGCGGACGTGGGCGCGGTTCGCGGCGGAGCCGACGGCGGTCGGGTTCGAGGAGGCGCGTGCGGACCTCGAGGCCGCCGCCCGGCAGCTCGAGGGGACCGGCGACCACGCGGCCCTCGCGTCCGTCTGGACGGCGCTGACGTGGTCCGAGTGGTACCCCGGGCGGTTCGACGCCGCCGCGGTCGCGGCGCGACGCGCCGTCGAGCACGCCGAACGGAGCGGCGATGCGCGCCTGCTCGCGAACGCCGCGATCCCGCTCTGCGACGCGCCGACGTACGGCTCCGCGACGGCGGGGGAGATCAGGAGCAACCTCGACGCCTGGGGGGACGTGTTCGAGCGGAACGTGTCGGCGCGGTGCTTCGCGATCGCGGCGCGCGCGTTCGCATCGGCGATGGACGGCTCGTTCGACGAAGCGCGCGCGCTCCTCGCCGAGGCGATCGAGCTCGCCGTCGCCGTCGACAACGGGTTCGTGCTCGGCGCGCTGTACGAGAAGCTTGCATACGTCGAGGCCTGGGCCGGCTCGCCCGACCGGGCCGAGCGGCTCTTCCGCGCGCAGTACGATCATCACGTCGAGCGTGGCGACGAGGGACATCGTTCGGGTGCAGCGGTGAACCTCGCGCGCGTCCTCTGCTCGCTCGAGCGGTGGGACGAGGCGGCGTCGTTCGCGCGGCTCGCGCTCGACATATCGGTCGAGGACGACGTCATGGTCGCGGTGGTCGCGCGGCAGGCGCTCGCGCTGGCGTCGGCCGCTCGTGGCGACGAGGGCGCGGAGGCGCCTGCCCGGGAGGCCGTCGAGATCGCGGCCCGCGCCGAGAACCCGATGCTCCTCGGCGACGCGTGGCTCGACGTGGCCGAGGTGGTGCTGCGGCTCGGTCGTCGCGACGAAGCGAGGGAGGCGGCGCATGCGGCGCTGGCGTGCTTCGAGCGCAAAGGGATGCGTCCGCGCGCCCACGCCGCCCGAGCCGTCCTCGCGCGGTGCTGACGGGCCGGCTCAACGCGTTCGCGTGGCTCGAGGCTCGGGCCGGTCCCTCACGCGTTGCGCATCGCGTCCGCGGCGTACTCGAAGTACTCGTCGAGCGCCTTCGCGATGTCGGCCGGCGGATCGATGACCGCGACGGCGGCGCGCATGTGGACGAGCCAGCGATCCCGCTCGGCGACGCCGACCGTGAACGGTGCATGGCGCATCCTCAGCCTCGGGTGGCCGCGCACCTCCGAGTACTCGCCGGGGCCGCCCCAGTACTGCGCGAGGAACAACGTCAGGTGCCGCTTCGCCGGTCCGAGGTCCTCGGGGTAGAGCGGCCGGAGGATGTCGTCCTGCGCGACGCCTTCGTAGAAGCGGTCGACGAGCGCCTCGAAGAACGGCAGGCCGCCGACCGCCTCGTACAGCGTGACGTTGGACGGATCCACGCCCGACAGTTCACCACGCGGGCGCGAGCGGCTCGTCGAGGTCAGCGGGACCTGCGGATCGCCTCGATCAGCTCCCACTTGCCCATGCGCGAACGGCCGGCGATCCCTTCCTTCTTCGCGACCTCGTAGAGCTGGGTGCGGTTGCGGTCCTCGAGGGCTCGCCCCGCCTCGCCGCCTCGCGCGCGGCCGCGGGCGGCCTGCTTGCCGAGCTCGCGGCGGGTGCTCTTCGGCAGGTTCGCGAGCGTCTTCTTCTTCCTCGCGCCGCTCTGCGCCTTCTTCACGTTGCGCTTCGCGGCCTTGACCTGCTTCGTCGTGGCCATGCGATCCACCTCCCGTGCGATCGGGCGTCACCGGGGGCCTACCCGATGCGCTCCGAGGAGGCACGCAGCCCGGCTACGCGTCGAAGGAGAAGGTCTCGGTCGTCTCGCTGGCGCCGAGCGTGCCGTCGACGGTCTGGAGGATCGTGCCGCCGACCTTGATCTGCACGGAGAACGCCGCGGGCTCGCCGCAGCCCGAGTAGTTGACGACGAACCACTGGTACGTCCCGCTCGGCGCGGCGCCCGTCGGCCAGAAGACGTTCTCGGCGTGCGTTCCCTCCGTGCCGCAGCCGGCTCGGTCGTCGTGGTCGAGGCGGCCTCGTCCCGGCGCGCGAGGGTCTCCGTAATAGAGCTCGTTGCCGGCGGGATCGAACACGTGCAGGTCGAGGTCGTCGCCGCTCGCCCACAGCAGCGTGACCTGGACGTCCCCGGTCCCGAGGTCGACGTCGGGCGGTGGGGTGAACGTCGGGCCGGTCCCGGTCGCGCCCGTGGGGCCGGTGCCCGTCGGACCGGTCTGCGGGAAGTCGAACGTGTCCTGGATCCCGTCGGTCCCGCGCGGCCGGCGGATCAACCCGCCGCCGCGGACGTCGGTGAGGATGAACACGTCGATGATCGTCGTCGGGCGGTTGATCACGATGATCTTGCCGGGATCGAACCCGTCCCAGCGGTCGCCGGTGTAGGTGGGCTCGAAGTCGTCGGGCGGGAGCAGCGGGTTGCCGCAGTAGCACTTGACCCGTGGGACGCCGTACCCGTCGACGAGCACGGCGGTCCCTGCCTGCAGCACGGACTGGATCGGCGTCGCGCGGCCGTTCGAGAACCCGTGGTTCGTGACCCACGTGTCCGCACGGAGCACGACGGGCGTGAGCTCGAAGATGTAGGTTCGGATGTCGTCCACCGTCAGGCGGCTCCCGCCGCTCCACGACAGGCTCGGATCCGCGTTGAGCGCGGCGACCCACGCGCGGGCCTTCGCGCCGGACGACATGAGGAAGTCGACGAGCTTCTGGCGCTGGCACCGTGAGTACCTCATCGAGCCGCCGTACAGCCCGACCTCGTCGGCCCCGACGGTGCGGACCGCGCCGGCCGAGGCCGGCTCCACGTCCAGCAGCACGCCGGTCGGGAGCGTCGTGTCCACGCACTCGTTCTGTTGCGCTTGTTCCGGCGTGCACACCGCCCCGGTCGCCCCGGTCGCGCCCGTCCCGCCGGTCAGCCCCGTCGCGCCCGTCGCGAGCACGTCGGGCTGGAGGGGCGGCGTGAACGGGTCGGGCGGGACGTAGTTGAGCGGCTCGAGCCGGACCGTGTGGTCGCCGTCGTCCGCGATCTCGCCCCGCCCGCCGTCGCCGGCGATGACCTGGGTCACGATCAGGACGACGGCGGCGACGGCGGCGACGGCGGCCGCGAAGACGCGGTACGGCCCCGCGGCGGATCTCCCCTCCACGGGGCGAAGGTTCGCCTATCGCCGGGGCTTGCGCAACCCCGTCCCGACTTGCCAGGCAAGGCTGTCGGGGGGAACATGCCCGCGGGAGGGGAGCCACATGGTCGCAACCGGTCCGGGGACGAGCAGGCGGTGCCCCTCGTGCGGGACCGAGGCGCTCGCCGGCCAGCGGTTCTGCCGCAACTGCGGGACCGACCTCGAGGCCGCCGCCGCCGCCGAGACGACCCCGATGCCGCCCGCGATCCCGGCTCCGCCGCCCGGCCCCCCGATGCAGCAGCCCGTCGCGCAG
>DASPIF010000193.1:0-4946 GCA_035629255.1 Actinomycetota bacterium
CGTCGTCACGTGATCCAGCCGTTCCTGATCCACGGCCCGAACGTCGTGACGGTCGCCGCGGAGGACGAGGCCGACATCGCCGACGTGACGCGGGCGTTCTTCCTCGTCGGCGACGCCGGCTACGTGGATTGGCTCGAGGGACGCGTCCGCGAGATCGCCGTCACGTCCCGGTGGCACCGGTGGGCCCTCCAGGCCGTGGAGGACGACCTCCTCGCCGCCCGTCGCAAGCTCGCCGAGCAGGCGCTCGCCCACGTCGACGGGATCGGCGTCGACGAAGCCGTGGATCGGTACCTCGCGTCGAACGAGGAGGTCCGCGACCGCCTCGGACGGTTCATGCGGTCGCTCGCCCTCGAGGAGGCGAGCGACCTCGCAGCGGTGACCGTCGCCGTCCGCCAGATCCGCACCCTCGCGGGGTGACCGGGGCGTCGGAGGACGTTGCTACGCTCGGGCTCACCCATGGCGTCCCTCGATGACCGCGCTCGTGACGTGCTCGATCTGGAACGACGCTGGGTCGTCTCCGGGGGCTCGAAGGCACGGCTGATCCGGCAGCGCCTGGGCATGTCCCCGACGCGCTACCACCAGGTCCTCGTGCGGGCGATCGACTCGCCGGAGGCGCTCGCGTACGACCCGATGCTCGTCCGTCGGCTGCGCCGGCTGCGCGAGGCCCGTCGCGCCGCGCGCCGTCCACGGACCCTCCCGCCGCCGCGTCACGTCGTTCCGACGCACGGGTAGGATGGCGCGGCACGCCCCGCCGACGAACAGGAGCTTCTACCTCTCTGTGGCCGCCAGCACGATCCGGTTCGCGCTCATCGTGGCCCTCGTCGTGGGCGGCGTCGTCGTGATCAACCAGGCGTTCCCCGATACGACGACGTCCGGTGGCGGCGGCGGGACCGGGGCGCTCCCGACGGGCGGTCCCGGCCCGACCGAGACGGGTCCAACTTCGCCGACCGGCCCGACGGGCGACACCGGCGAGCAGCCGGTGGACACGCCGAGCCCGCAGATCCAGGGGGTCCGCGTCGCGGTGTTCAACACCACCGGCGTCACCGGGCTCGCGGGCGACCTGATGCTCGAGCTCGAGGCCGACGGGTACGAGCGCGGCGAGGAGCCGGGCGATGCGCCCGCCGCTGCGGACACGCGGATCTACTTCCGCGCGGCGGCGGATCGGGTCGAGGCGGAGTACATCGCGAACACCTACTTCCGGCGGCTGGACCTCGTCCCCGCCCGGCTCGAAGGCGGCGCCGACGTGGACCCGAGCGTCCAGGTCGCGATCTTCCTCGGCAACGATTACGCCGCCATCGCCTGACGACCGCGACGGCGTGACGATGTCTCCGCCGCCGGACCTCGCCTCCTTCCGCGATCGCGCCGCAGATGCCGGCGTCTTGCTCGATTTCGATGGCACGCTGGCCGAGATCGTCGAACGCCCCGAGCTCGCGACCGCCGCCGACGGCGTCGGTGATGCGTTGGTCGCGCTCGTCGACCGCTACCGGCTCGTCGGGATCCTCACCGGCCGGCGCGCCGACGAGATCGAGGACCGGTTGGGCGCCATGCCCGGGCTGCGGGTGTTCGGGCTGTACGGCCTCGAGGGCAGCGTCCCGATGGAACTGCCCGCGTCGACGCACGACGGCGCGCATGGAGCGGCGTCGCTCGTGGCGGGCGCGTGGGTCGAGGACAAGGGAGGATCGCTCGCGGTGCATTACCGGCAGGCCGTCGATGCCGATCTCGCGAGGTCGACGCTGCTCGACGCGCTCCGCCCGGTGGCGGCGACCGGGGCTCTCGAGATCATCGAGGGCAAGATGGTGATCGAGCTCGTTCCGCCCGGTCGGCCGCTGAAGGGCGGCGCGATCGAGCGCCTGACGGGAGAGCACGGGCTCCGCGCGCTGCTGTACGCCGGCGATGACCTCGCGGACCTCGACGCGTTCGCCGCCCTCGACCGTCTCCACGACCGTGGCGCGGTGACGATCAAGGTGGCGGTCCGCGGGACCGAGACGCCGCCGGAGCTGATCGCGGGTGCGGATCTCGTCGCCGATCGTCCCGGCGGGCTCGTCGCGCTGCTCCGGACGCTCGTCTGACGCGCGTCAGGCCGACCGGCGTCGGTCGCGGGCGCGATCGAGATCGGCGAGCTGGCCGTTCACCCACCGCGCCGGCGGGTTCGACAGGACCAGCCGTGAGAGACCGCGTGCCCGGCGCGAACGTTCGTCGAACGGCATCTGCAGCGCCGTTCGGAGCGCGTCGGCCATCTCAACGACATCGAACGGATTCACGGGCACCGCGTACCGTCCGAGTCGCCCGAACGCGCCGGCGTTGCGCGACAGCACGAGGACGCCGTGCCGCCGGTTGATCAGCGGCCCCTCCATCGCGACGAGGTTCATGCCGTCGATCACCGGATTGACCATCAGGACGTCGTACAGCGCGTAGGCCGCGAGTGCACCGGGGTAGTCCTCCCGCAGCCGCAGCTCGATCGGCGTCCAGGCGTCGTCACCGAGCTCGTCGTTGATGCGATCCGCCTCGGCGACGCACTCCTCCGCGTACTGGACGTACTGGGGGACGTCGGTCCGCGACGGGGACAGCATCGCCAGGAACCGCACGCGCCCGTGGAGCTCCGGGTCGCGCCGCAAGAGCATCTCGTAGGCGCGGAAGCCTCGGACGATGTTCTTGCTGAGCTCGAGCCGGTCGACGCGCAGGATCAGCCGCGCGTCGCCCTTCCACGCGGCGAGCTCACGCCGCGCGGCGCGGACCTCCGGCGTGGCTGCTGCCGTGCGCATCGCGTCGCCGTCGACCGAGATCGGGTGGACGCGGATCGCGACGTCGCGGCCGGTCGTCTGGATCCTCGAGCGGCCGAGGTCGACCCGGATCCCGCGGTGCCACCGCGCCGAGAGCAGGAAGTTCTCGGCCCAGGCCGGCGAGTGGAACCCGAGGACGTCCGCTCCCAGCATCCCGTCGAGGAGCTCCTCGTGGATCCCGTCGGGGAGCATCCGGAAGTACATGGGACCGGCGATCGACGTGTGCGAGAAGTGCGCGATCAGGGCGTCCGGACGGAGCTCGCGGAGGAACCGTGGGACGAGTGCGAGGTGGTAGTCCTGGATCAGGTACGCCGGCGACCCGGTGGCTCGCTCGCCCTCCTCGGCCAGCACGTGCGCGAACCGGCGGTTCACGTCGACGTAGTGGCTCCACGCCTCGCGCGCGGGTTCCGCGAACGCCGGCGAGCGCACGGTGTCCCACAGGTAGTGGTGCATGAACCACAGGATGCGATTCGAGATGTGGTTGTAGTAGGCGTCGTAGACGTCGGGCTCGATGTCGAGGTACCGGACGCCGTACGAGGCGCCGAACGGCGTCATGTCGATCCGGCCCCGATCGCTCGCGGTGCTCATCTCGCGGTCGCCCTCGGACATCGCGGCGGCGACCCACAGACCGCCCGCCTCCTGCAACGCACCGAGCAGCGCGGTCACGAGGCCACCGGCGCCGCGTCGAGCGACGAGCTCACCCCGCTCGTCGCGCTCGAACGTGACGGGACCGCGATTCGCGGCGACGATCACCGGGCGCTCGTTCACCGGATGCGCCATGCGACGCCGGCGGCGATGCGAGGTCGAGACACGGGTCCTCCGCGCTGAGGCGCGCGTCACCCGCGCGCCGGGCGCGGAAGTCTAGTGGCGGAGGCTCCGTGGGACGGGCGTCACGCCCGGTCGAGGACGGCGATCTCGTGCGCGCGCCTGCGGTCGCGCTCCTGGGGGGTCATCGCAGCGACGAGGTCGACCGTGTCGGCCAGCGCCGCGGGCGAGAACGGCTTCGCGACGTAGGCGGCGCATCCCGCGCGCCACCCGGCGAGCCGGTCCTCGGCCTGTGTCTTGGCCGTGAGCAGGATCACGGGCGTGTCCCGCGTGGCCTCCGACGCCCCGAGGTCTCCGAGGATCGCGAGGCCGTCGCGGTGGGGGAGCATCACGTCGAGCACGATCACGTCGGGCCCGTCGCGTCTCGCGACCTCGAGCCCCGATTCGCCGTCCGCGGCCTGGAGGACGTCGTGCCCCGCGAACTCGAGATTGAGGCGGCACAGCAGCAGGACGTCGGGCTCGTCGTCGATCACCAACACGCGCATGTCTCATGGGTGTCGGCCGCCGGCGTGGCCGACCCGATAGCCCGAGGTGACCATCTGTGAACCGGGCGTGACCTGCGTTGACACCCCCGAGGGGCGTTCCTACGCTGGCGACCGATGCTCAAGATCTCGCAGAAGCTCGAGTACGGGATGCGGGCGATGATCGAGCTCTCGACGAGACCCGAGGGCACGCTCGTGCCCGCGCGCGAGATCGCGACGTCCCAGCAGATCCCCCTGCGGTTCCTCGAGCAGCAGCTGCGGTCGCTGCACAAGGCGGGCCTCGTCTCGAGCTTCCGCGGGGCGGGGGGCGGGTGCCGCTTGGCGAAGCCGGCGGGCGAGATCACGGTCGCCGACATCGCCGATGCGATCGAGGGCCAGCTCTACCCGATGTTCTGCCTCGAGCCGAGCGACCACACGTGCTACGCCGATTCGAGGTGCGGTCTCCAGGGGTTCTGGGGTGAGGTCGCGGGGGCGATCGAGCGGGTCTTCCGCGAGACGAGCGTCGCCGACCTCGCCGAGCGTCAGCAGAAGAGCTCGCGACCCTCGCTCTTCACGGCGGAGCAGCTCGTCTCTCGCCTGACCTGAGCCGGTTTCGACCGGCACGCCGGGCCGCCCACATGCCGGCCCGGCAGGCGTCGGGATCGCTCAGGACGCGGACTTGCCGAGGATGCGCATCACCTTGGTGCCGCAGACCGGGCAGAGGCCCTGGGCGGCCTTCCGACCGTTCTTGAGCTCGACGACCTCGCCCTCGAACTCGCGCTTCTCGCGGCACTTCACGCAGTAGGCCTCGTACTTGTCGGCCATGAGGTGGCCCTCCTTCCCCGCCCGGACCGCGTCCGGGCCCGGATAGCCTTCGAGG
>DASPIF010000194.1:0-3622 GCA_035629255.1 Actinomycetota bacterium
ACGAGCAACAGGCGTTGTCGCCAATGGTCGAAGACCACGGCTCGGTCGACCACGAGCAGCCCGATCGGGGGCGTCGCGTCCTCGGCGATCCGCGCGGGATGTCCATCGAGCAGCGTCGCCGCCTCGTACGACAGCGACCCGACGAGGCCACCCGTCAGCGGCGGGAGCCCCTCGACGCGCGCGCCCCGCAGTCGCTCGGCGAGCGCGACGAGGGATCGGCGTGTGTCGCCGGCCGGGACGTCGTCGAATCCGAGATCCCGCGTCACCTCGGTGATGCGGACCCCGTCGCCGTCACCGATCACGACGGCGGCGGGATCGCCCGCGACGAACGAGTAGCGGCCCCATCGCTCGGACCGCTCGACGCTCTCGAGCAGGATGCCGGGTCCGTCGCCCACGAGCGCGGGGAACACCCCGACGGGCGTCGAGACATCGGCGAGCAGCTCGGACCACACGGGGACGAGCGGGGACGTCGACGCCAGCGCGTCGAAGGTCTCGCGATCCGGGTGGATCCTCACGGTGCCTCCCGCCTCGGGGGCGCACCCGGAGACGACGGACCCCGGGACGCGCCCGGGGCCTCGGTGTTCGGTGGATGAGCGAACGGAGCGAAGGTCCGGGCGTCAGCCCGAGGGCCACGACCACGACGGCGTGCGCTCGTTCACGCGCCGATGGTGGCACCGAGCGCGGATGCGCGTCAACGAAGATGGCGGTTGCCTGGATGCGCTACGGTTCGCGACCGAACCATGGTCCGAGCCGGGAGGTGGTCGAGCACCGTGCGTCGCGTGATCCTCGCCCTCACCGCCGGCCTCGCGATCTCGATCGCGGTCCCCGCCGGTGCCGCGGGCAGCGGCGGCGAGGCTCGGGTCGGCGAGGAGGTGCGAGGACCGACCTGGGTCGCGCACACGACGCCGATCGTCTCGGGGCCCGATCGTCCTGGGCTCACGTCGCGCGGCCCCACGGCCGTCGTCGCGCCGTGGCGGGCGGCACCCTCGATGTCGTCCGCCTTCGACGCGATCGGGCGCCAGGGTCCTCGCTGGCCGGCGGATCCGACGGGGGCGCTTGGGGAACAGTGGCTGCTGACGGCCGTCAACTCGTCGTACGCCTTGTACGACCTGAACGGACACCCGGTGATCGGACCGAACGGGCTCGCTTCGCTGTTCCCGGTCCCTCGTGGCACGCGCGTTTCCGACCCGGAAGTGGTCTACGACCAGTACGACGACCGCTTCGTGCTCGCGTACGTCGCGACCGACGACGGTGCCCGTCGCTCGTGGATCTACGTCGTCACTGTCCCCGACGCGACGGCGACCACTCCCTCGACGTGGTGTGGCACCGAGATCGTCGCCGATCGGACGGCCAGGGACGGGCGTCAGTTCGCGGACGATCTGGGTCTGGGGTACTCGCGCGATCACGTCGCCATCACTGCGGATATGAACGACTTCGGGGGTAGGTTCCGAGGCGCCTCGGTCCTCGTGTTCCCGAAGGGACGGCTCTACGACTGCGATCGGCGGCCGGCATACGCGACGTTCACGGGCCGCGAGACGAAGAGCCCGACCGGAGCGCGCGCGTCGTCGATCCAGCCTGCGGTCACGGTCGGCGAGGGCCGGTCGCTGTACCTCACGTCGATCGACGCCGGCCGGCCCACCTTCCTCATCCTCTGGCGGCTCACCGGGACGGGCACGGACGTCGCCCTGCGCGAGGTCGCGTTGCGGATCCCGACCGCTCGGCGGCCGCCACCCGGGACCCAGGGGGGCGGCGGTCTCGACGCACCGGACACGTGGTGGGACACGGGCGATGGACGCCTCGTCAGCACGTTCGCGGACCTCGATTCCGGGAAGGTCTATACGGCGCACGTCGTCCGCAAGGACCTCGCGCCTGACTCCGGTGCCCCGTACGAGGAGTCCGTCGTGCGGTGGTACGACGTCGACCCGGCCGGCGCGCTCGGCCGCTCACGCGTCGCGCGGATCGGGACGATCGGCGCCCCGCAGACGGATGCCGGCTGGCCGTCGCTCGCGACCGACGTCGCGGGCAACCTGTTCGTCACCTACTCGCGAGCGAGCGCGATCACCGGCGAGTTCCTCTCTGCGTGGATCGCCGAGGTCCCCGTCGGCACGAACGAGGCGACGAGCGTCCTCCTCCGTGCGGGGACGGCCCGGCTGCAGGCGGCCCGGGGGCTCGAGCCATGGGGCGAACACACCGCGATGTCTCGTGACCCGGTCGACGGTCGCTTCGTCGCGGCGGTGAACCAGATCGCGGTGGTGGACGGGTCCGAGACGACGCGCGACTGGCAGCAGATCGTCGCCGTCGTGTCCGACGGTCCCTGAATCCGCGCGAGGCGCCGCTATCCTTCGACGGCCATGCGTCTGTCGACGTACTTCCTCCCGACCCTGCGCGACGACCCGGCCGAGGCCGAGATCGCCTCGCACCGCCTGTTGCTGCGCGCGGGCTTCATCCGCCAGGTCGCGGCCGGCGTATACACGACGCTCCCGCTCGGGCTGCGCGCGATGAGACGCATCGAAGACGTGATCCGCGAGGAGATGGATGCTTCCGGTGCTCACGAGATCCGGATGCCGATCCTCCTGCCGGCGGAGCCGTGGAAGGCCACGGGTCGTTGGGATCTGTACGGCGAGCTGATGTTCCGCGTCACGGACCGGCACGACCGGGAGATGCTGTTGGGGCCGACGCAGGAGGAAGCGATCACGCCGCTGATCGACGCCGAGCTGCCGTCGTACCGCGATCTCCCGATCAACCTGTACCAGGTGGAGTGGAAGTACCGCGACGAGTTCCGTCCCCGCTTCGGGCTGCTCCGAGGGCGCGAGTTCCTGATGAAGGACGCCTACACGTTCGACCGGGACGAGGACGGCATGCGTTCCTCTTACCGGAACATGTACGACGCGTACGTCCGCATCTTCGACCGGCTCGGACTCGATTACGTCGTCGTCGAAGCCGAGCCCGGTCAGATCGGGGGCGGCGTGAACCACGAGTACATGGGTCGCGCCGAGGTCGGCGAGGACCGGTTCGTCGAGTGCGAGCGGGGCGATTACCTTTCGGACTGGAAGGCCGCGACGCCGCGACCTCCCGACGCCGTCGCCGAGGGCACCGCCCCGCTCGAGGTCGTCGATACGCCCGACGCACCGACGATCGACGCCGTGTCGCGGCTGCTCGGGCGGCCCGCCTCGCAGACGCTGAAGACGATGATGTACGACGCCGGCGGGACGAGCCTCGCCGTCCTCGTTCCCGGCGACCGCGAGGTCGAGGACGCCAAGCTCGAGCGGGTGTTCTTCCCGACACCCATCAGACGGCTCGAGGACGCGGACTTCGAGGAGCGCGGGTTCTCGAAGGGCTTCGTCGGACCGCAAGGGATGGGCCAGGACGTGATCGTCCTCGCGGATCACACCGTGCGCGGCGCCGCGGACTGGGTCGCGGGGGCGAACGAGACCGACAAGCACGCGACGGGCGTGAACACGCCGCGCGACTTCCGCGTCGACCGGTGGGAGGACGTCGTCGCGCTCCGCGACGGGGATCGTTGCCCGAGCTGCGGCGGCACGCTCCACGTCGCGCGCGGGATCGTCCTCGGGCACATCTACCAGCTCGGCACGCACTACTCGGGGCCCCTCGGTGCGCGATT
>DASPIF010000195.1:0-2083 GCA_035629255.1 Actinomycetota bacterium
CGATCGTTGTGCGCTGACGCGGTGGCAGCCCATGGAGAGCGTGCCAAACCTCGTCGCGCTGCTCGACGTCGGGGGGGTGCGCCACCGCCACGCGTGCGTTGCGTTCCCGCTCGAGGTACCGACGCTCGACGCGTAACCGTCGGAGGCGAGAGATCCGGAGATTTACGACGGTACGCATGAGATAGGCCTCGAACGCGTCAGGCCGGCGGATGTGTCGCAATCGACCGATCGCGTGGATGAACGCCTCGTGCACGAGGTCCTCGGCCTCAGCGCGGTCGCCAGTCAGGAGGTACGCGAAGCCGACGGTCGCGGGGACGTGGCGGGCGTAGAGGTCGGCCACGCGATCGCTCGCCGTCGCCCGGGGTTCGGCGGTGGCGTCGCCGGCCTCATCCTTCATGGGCGCCATCGTCCACATAACCCTCCGACGCCCGGGGGTCGGAGAAGGTATCGGTCAGTCGGACCAGAGGCCGGAGAGGAGTGCGTCCACCGGCTCGGTCGTGCCTGACCTTTCCAGCGCGACCACCAGGTTGCCGTCGGTGGGCGCCTGGTAGGTCGCCCGGCACGCGAAGCGGCCGCGGACCTCGTCGGGCAGGAAGCGCGTGAGCTGCGCGTACCAGTGGCGATCCTCGCGACCTCGGTTCGAGCGGTGGTATCGAAGCGGGAAGTAGACATGGAGCTCGTCGCGAGCTCGTGTGAGCGCAACGTAGAACAGACGGCGTTCCTCCTCGACCTGCTCGGGATCGCCTGTCGCCATGTCGCTCGGGATCATGCCGTCGGCGGCGTGGATCACGTGCACGACGTCCCACTCGCCGCCCTTGGCCGAATGGATCGTCGACAGGATCACGTAGTCCTCGTCGACTCCCGGCGGACCCGCGAGGTCGCTCGTCGAGACCGGCGGGTCGAGCGTCAGATCGGTGACGAACCGCTCGCGCGTCGGGAAGCCCTCGGCGAGCTGCTCGAGCTGCTCGAGGTCGCGGAGCCGCGGTTCCGCCTCGTCGTACCGGCGGCGGAGGAGCGGTTCGAGGAAGCGGCGCACGCGCTCGACGTCGGTGGCCGGCGGCGCGGCGCCCGCGAGGTCCCGGAGCACCTCGCGGAGCGCGTCGAGCTCCTTGCGCGCCGGGGAGGGGACGGCGATCGCCTGCCCCAGGAACCGGACCATCGGGTCGCCGGGCGCCGTGATGCCGATCGCCGCCATCACCCGTCGCGCGCCGGCCGGGCCGACGCGGTCGAGGAGCTGCAGGACGCGGAACCACGAGACCTCGTCGCGTGGGTTGTCGGCGATCCGCAGGACGGCGAGCGCGTCCTTCACGTGCGCGTTCTCGAGGAACTTCAGTCCGCCGTACTTGACGAACGGGATGTTGCGGCGGGTCAGCTCGACCTCGAGCACGTCGCTGTGGTGGCCCGCGCGGAACAGGACCGCCTGCTCCTTCAGCGGCGTCCCCTCCTCACGATGCGCGAGGATCGAGGATGCGACCGCGTCCGCCTGATCGCGTTCGTCGACACACGTGAGGAGGTCGGGGAGCGCGCCGCCCTCGCGGCTCGTCCAGAGCGTCTTCTCGTGGCGTTGCTCGCTGAGCGCGATCACGCCGTTGGTCGCCTCCAGGATCGGACGCGTCGAGCGGTAGTTGCGCTCGAGCTTGACGATGCTCGTGCCGGGGAAGCGCTCGGGGAACTCGAGGATGTTCCGCACGGTCGCCGAGCGGAAGGCGTAGATCGCCTGCGCGTCGTCGCCGACGACCATGAGGCCCTCGCCGGTCGGCTTCATCGCCGCGAGCACGTCCGCTTGGAGCGGGTTGGTGTCCTGGTACTCGTCCACGAGGACGTGGTCGAAGAGATCGGCGACCGTAGGCCCGGCCGCCGGATGGCGCATCAGCGCGTGCCAGAACAGGAGCAGGTCGTCGTAGTCGAGCGCGTGGTTCGCTCGCTTGCGCTCGGTGTACGTCTCGAAGATCGTGCGGATGCCCTCGAGCTCGTCGCTGCACCATGGGTACTCGCGTTCGAGCACGTCGGCGAGTTTGCGCTGCGCGTTCACGACGCGCGAGTACACGTCGGCGAGCGTCTCCTTGCGCGGGAACCGCCGCTC